>JAGRAT010000139.1 GCA_020434495.1 Bdellovibrionales bacterium
CATTCACCAGCACCACAAATGGACATGCTCCCACTGTCATCCGCTCAACCACTTCAAGAATTGTAGCGTCCGATGTCTCAATTGAAACATTCCTGTTCATCACCATAGTAATGACAGGACTATCTTCAGTACCCCTATCCACTGACAAGGTCATCTGCGAACGAGCGAGCACCCGATCTCCGGCATCAGGTTCGCACAACAGATCCTCAAGCGCTCTTTTTGAAACCGCTCCTAAAATGGTGTCTCGAGTTTCTTGAATAACAGCTACTCGACTCTCCTCAGACTCCATCTGCCTTAAGGCATGCAACAGATGCATATCGGGTCCTAAGGTGATGAGTTTTGGGAGCTCAAGAGCACTTACCGGTGCGCGAAGTTCATGGAGGATTCTGCGAGAGGGTTCATCGTCGGTCGACCGAGCAAACCCTTTTAATTCGCTTAAAATGGATACTGCTTCTAATTCGGAAATCATCTGCCTCTGCTACCCCAAAAATCAAAGTGGCTTAGTCTAAAATCCCCATGATTGAATTCAAGAAAAAAATCGATGGGCCTGAGAAAAACTGTGGATAACTTTTTAAAACATCCTATTTTCAAGAAGTTATGGGGAAATGTTTTTTGTACCCTCTCCGTCCCTCCCTGCATCCAAAACAGTGAAAGAGGTAGAGTACCTTTTTAGTGGTTCACAACTGTAGAGAGCCGACCCAAGGGTCAAGGAACACGGTTCGAATGAGGTTGAGTATGTTAAGGATAATTTTTTGGTCACCAGGTGAGATTCGTGAGGAAGTGAAATCCCTCTCCCAATTCGCTTCTCAAGAAACAAACAACATTCCAGTGGTCACCTCGGAAGCAGGAGCGCTAACCGAAATTAACCGGATCTCTCAGCGAGAAAAGTTCGGCGACACCCGCCTGCTGTTTATCAATGCCGAATTAAACCTTACCGACAATGAAGTCTCTCACCTGATCGAGAGGGCCTCGAAGTACAGTGGTGACTGGGCATCATTCTCCATCGATTTCGGAAGCAGCTTCATAACGTGTCCAGAAATTGAGGCAGGGACGTTAATTCAGAGCCTCTCAGCCGCTCAAACTTGGAACACGAATATCGTTCTCGTCAAAGAATCCCTCACTCAGGAGATCGTAGAGCAAGACAGCTTGAGCTCAGCTCTCCTAAAGATGGCAGTACGAGCAATGGGCGATCATGGACAGGTCGACTGGAATCTAGAAAACCTCTCACTGCAACTCTCCTCCGGGAAAAACCCCTCGCAATATGAGCAGGTGCTCTCAAATCGGCAAAATGCTGACCTTATCCAGTACGCAATTGCTTCGATTAACATCGAAGAGCTCTTTCCACAACATGCTTGGAACGATTTTGAAGCAGAAAGCGCAGCAGCTTGTTACCACGCTCTTGCCGCTCGTTTCATCGCCCTCGGTGCCTACGATAACGCGCAGGAATGCCTTCAGTATGGGGATCGCCTTGAAGACAGCCCAAGAAGTCTAGCGCTCAAGGGACTCATTGCACTGCAGCAAGGCGAAGTTCTCGCGGCGGTAGCAAATATGGTCTCTAGCCTCCAGGAATATGAGAAGCGAAAGATTGAGAGCCCAAATCACTATCTCTCGTTTAAACCTCAAAATCTTGAGGTTATCAATTCTAGCTTACAGAACGGCCTGACGGCGTTGAATAAGCGAGAAAACGATAGAGCAGCAGAGTTCTTTACTGATGCAGTATTTCACTTTGACGAGTTCTACAATCAGTACGGATTGTCTCAGCAGAAGGTGTAAATTCGCCGTTTACGCAAAGTCTTTTGTTACGCAGGGCTTTTCTTTACACCAACGATATACACAATCCAGGTGTCGAACTCAGAATCTCCCTGCTCCCTTCGGGAATATATCGGATATCCCTCTTCGTCAGGATCGTCCTCCTCCCAGTAGACCTGAACATCGTCAAATCCAACTTCAAGAAGGACATCTCGAACCTCGGGAATGGTCCAGATACGCCAATCGTAAACAAACGCATCCTTCCACTTCTTTCCATTCGCAAGTTCAAAATGAATGGAATATAACCCCCTTCGATACTGAGGATCGAAGCTCCGCTGATGCCATGTATACCGAAACCACTTCTTCCCCTTCTTCTTCCCTGCGCTATGTTTAATGGAACGAGTCTCTTTGTATGGGGCTTCCACAAACCCAGGTCCTCCGGCGGTCTCGAGGAGAAAGACTCCATTTGACTTCAGCGACTCATAGGCTGCGTGGAAGTAGTCTAAAAGTTCACCGCGCTGCTGAAAGATGAAGTAAGAGAAATTACATGCCGCTACAGCATCCGCCTTTTTTGCGGTCGGCTGAAGCACATTCTGGCGCAGAAGCTTAACTCGCTTCCTCTGTTCAGGTGCAAGATGCCTACGATGAAGATACTCCCCAACTTCCAAAGCCTCCACATCAATATCAAGCCCAAAACTTTCTCGATGCTCCCCTCGCGTAACCCATTCGCAAGAAATCCAGCTTGTCCCGCAAAAATCTTCCTTCAACACTTGCGGTTCACTATGAAAGTTCTCTTTATAAACCTGTTCGGCAATTCCAACCTGTTGATTCGCGTCTTGAACCGCGGCTTCATAGAGGCGGTACTTATCCACCACCCGTCTCTTCAGCATGAATTCTCCTCTTCCATTCGATACGTGAACCCTGAACATGCCTCGATACACCTTCCTTGAAAACCCATATTTCGGTAATTTATCGATGAAGATGGACAATCAGCACAAACCAAGACGACTTCGCGAAGACTTCTACCTGCTAGGCATAGTGGTAGCACTCTTACTTGTGGGCTCATTTGGTTACAGCTTTCTCGAAGGATGGACATTCTTTGAGGGCCTATACATGACTGTCATCACCCTCTCAACTGTAGGCTATGGAGAAGTTCAACCTCTAACTCAAACTGGACGTTTGTTCACGGTCTTGCTTATCATTGGGGGTGTTGGAGTAGCGGGATATGTTCTCACGAACCTCGTCAGCGACCTCTTCGACCGGCAGTTTAACGCCGTACAACGTAGAAGGCGTATGTTAGAAAAAATTCAGCTTCTCGATGGACACACCATTTTTTGCGGTTTCGGAAGACTCGCTCAGGTTGCAGTGCGAGAGCTCGTCTCCAAAAAGAATCCTGTTGTTATCATCGATAGTTCAGAGACCAAGATCAGTGAAGCGGAGGAGCTTGGCGCATTCACCATATGTGCAGATGCCACACAAGATGATGCGCTTGAAAGGGCTGGGGTTCGGAAGGCAAAACAGCTTGTGAGTCTGCTTCCTACAGATGCTGACAACCTCTATGTCATCCTCGCCGCCAAAGAGCTCAATCCTCATCTCCTCACTGTTACGAGAGCCGAATTTGCTGCTGGTGAGAAACGGCTCCGTTCAGCAGGAGCGACAAAAGTCATTTCACCCTATGTTATCGGAGGACAGCGCATCGCTGACGGGCTACTACGACCTTACGTGGAGAATTTCCTCGACCTTACCGCTTCCAGCTCCGGCTCAGATCTCGTCATTGAAGAGATTCGTATACCAAGCTCCTCTGCCGTAATAGGAAAACAGCTTGGGGAAACCGAACTCCCCAAAAAAGGAGACGTCATTATTGCGGCGCTCGTTACCCCATCAGGAGAAACCCTATTCAATCCTTCCCGCTCAACGGAACTCAAAGAGAACATGGTAATTATAGGACTTGGAAAGAAAGATGAAATTCGAGCGCTTGAGCAACTTCTTCTCCCTCATTAGTGGACAGATCCCTCTGCAGCTATGAATTTTCACTTCCTCAACAGAAACGGTGACCTTGCGCGAAGGGTCGTAGTTGCCTCTTCCGGAGCTCTTATTGGATTACTCTTGCTGCTCCTTCTTGGAGGAGAGCTCTCCTTTTGGAATTTTACAAACGCCCTGCAACTGGCTTCTCGATCAACGATAATTATACTTCTGTTGTTCACCTCAGGAGTAACTCTGTTTTTCACTCGCCCGACCTCTAAAGAATTACCAGAGCTATTGGCGGCAACACTTCTTCTCCTATTCTTCTCAGGGTGGCTTACTCGCCCCTTTGGGCTACTCCAGGGACCGTCGATTAGAGGTGAAATTCTTCTTTTTGCCCTTCTTGCAACTCTCACCTGGAAGTGGCAGCGATGGCTTCTCCCCACAGCACTGTTCATCTGCCACGGACTACTCTTCCTTTGGTTCTTCCAGTCAGCAGATGGACGAATGTTATTTTCGGACGACAACCCCACCTTCTTCTACCGCCTTCTCCTTCTTAAAGAGCACTTCCCAAACATTCCATTTTACAATCCCCTATGGAACGGCGGAATCGACGCAAGAGACTTCTTTGCCACTGGTGTTCTCAACACCTTTCTTCTCTTTAGTCCTCTTATCTACACATTTGAAGTACACAGTATCTACAATCTTCTCGTGGCCCTCCTCCTGTTTGGTGTCGTGCCGCTCAGTACATTTGCTGCATCCCGAATTTTTGGCCTTTCCTCAAGGGGAGGCCTCTTGGCGAGCATCCTCGCTACAAGCTCATCGCTCCTCTGGTACCGTTGGGCCCTTCAGTTTGGAACGATGGGATTTGTAACCTCAACCGCTCTTTTGCCGCTCACGCTCGCTCTCGGATATCGCTATTTTGAACATGAACGCATTTCAGCGCTTCAGGCGCTTGCTACAATTACCGTGGTTTCACTGTACCTTCTCTGGTCGCCGGCCGGGATCGCCTGCATTCCACTAATTTTTCTCGGAGTCATCTTCATTCGGAAACTCCTCCGACAGCGCTGGTGGATTCCTTCCGTCCTACTCTTAATCTGTATTCACCTCCCATGGATCTCCCTCTTCTGGTCAGTCTCCACCGTTGGAAACTTTTTAGTTTCCGAGGAAGAGCGTTCAAGCTACGTCGCTGCATATTCAGAAGAAACTCGTCCAGAAGTGGAAGAGAAGGAGGTCGAACTACAAAAGCCAAAGGCGTACAAACACAAAAAAGAGGAGATCTCCTTAAAGAATGCCCTCAAACACCTGCAAGAGGCTCTTCACTCTGCTCAACCGCTCGTTTGGGTATTTGCCATCAGTGGAATCCTCCTCCTCAGCGGCATGGCTCGACTCATTCTCGCTTCGACCCTTATCTGGTTACTGGCCGTCGGAAGTTTTGGTCCGATGATTAAGCCACAACTTGAGTTCGATAGATTTCTCGTCATGGCGCTCTTGGTCGGATCTATTCCAGCTGGAAAGGCGCTTTCTCTGCTTTTCAATACCGAACATCCTCGCCTCTTAGCCTCTCTCGCTATTGGGTTCCTCTTCGCTGGAGTGTGGAGCGTTGGGGGACTCTTAAAGAATCGGTCGGTCGTCCCAATTCACTACCAACCAGAAGAAGTGCAAGAGGTTGTCCAACTCACCAAAGAACATGCAAAGGGTGGCCGGGTGCTCTTTTCCGGATTTGTGTTACACGACTTTGGAGGTGGCCACATTGCCCCTCTTCCAGTCTTATCTCAACAACCAATTATCGCCTCGAATCCGGTCCACAAGCTCTGGAGATACCAGCAGGTATTCCCAAAAGAATTCATGCAAAAGGGAGATTCAGGGATTGATGAGTATCTCGATCTCATGAACGTATCCCTCGTATTCGCCCATGAACGTAAATGGCGTGAATATTTTCGAAAGCGAGAGGATTTGTTCACTGAGATAGGCAGAGCCGGAAAATTTGTAGCTTTTGAGCGGAAATACTTTCCTCACTCATATTTCTTTAAGGGATCTGGTGAAATCATCAATCAATCAACTAACGAGGTGAAATTTCAACTCTCCTCTCCCAGTGCGGTTTTACGTTTTCAGTACTTCCCGTTTCTGGAAGTAGACGGATGCGAAACCATTCGCCCTGTTCCCATAAGTGCAAGCATAACCTTTACCGCTGTATCGAGCTGCAAAGCAGACGAACCCCTTTCTCTACACTCAGTTTCTCCATACAAGCGATGGAAACTTGCGTATATAAGCAAAGGCGGTTCTTAGTATGCTTTATAAGATTTTTGCTCTCGGGCTACCTTCACTTTGCCTGCTTCTCACCTATGCCCTCGCTGGGGAGTTGCGTTATACAAGCGCGCTGAGCATTCACTCCGGACAGCTTCATGGCATCTCGTTCTTCTCTAATGCCTTCTCCCCGTGGTCAGCCGATCCGATTACGAGTTTAGTTTTTAGTGGGAGCTATCCCGCTTCTGAGGTCATGCTTGGCAAAGAGAAATATCTCTCTTCATTTTTCTTTCTTGTAGCTGCTCTTGGGTTAGGCGCTCGTGCGGCACTGGAACGGCAGAGTCCTATTCTCTTTGGGCTTGTAGGCGGGCTCCTTCTATCAGCACTACAGATTTATCTTGGGATAGACGTTGTTACAATCGGGGCCCTCTGTTGGATTCCATGGGTTCTCTTTGCGGTATCCCTACGGGAAGAACGAATTGGTCTCACTCTTTCCTGTCTCTTCATCTACTTATCCATTGCTAGCTCTGGAACAGCGATCCTCCCTCTCATGCCAGCGCTGTTTCTCGCTACCTCCAAAATTGTACGACCGAGCGTTAGCGTATTGGCCCTAGCAACCGTACTGTCATTGGCCGTAGCCTTGCCGTTCGTCCCTGATTGGACGGTCCCGAACTATCCTGGTGACGGGCACGTCGTAAGCGATGACGGGGTGCCAGGGATTGTACGACCACTTACATCCGAAGCTTCACCGGTTCCAATAATTAATCGAACGTCGGAAAGAAGTACCTTATTTTTCCCGACGTTTTTGCTTGCGATCGCTCTCGTGCTCACCATCCCGATCGGAAAGGGGGAAGATAGACCATTGATCCTCGCCATTGGGACGCTAACACTTATTACCTTTTTCGATCTCACCCTCAGCGAGGACCTCGCCCTTATCAACCCGCTACAGACTTACCGTAGAGTCATTCCAGAAGCGTTCGCGCCCTCTATCAGCACTATCATGTCTTGTGGAATCCTACTTTTAATTGCCGGACTGCGGAACTCCTCAACCTCTCTTCCGATAGCCGCTGTTATCCTCCTCGGAAGCATTTTCCATGGATTCCAATCCAACTACCTCTCCCTTGGGAGTTTTACGGACAAACATTCGGATAAGCTCGCAAGCGACGCCTTTAAAGCTTCTTCGAACATACAACGAATCATCTTCTCTCCCTCCTTTTCGGTTATTCGACAGTACCAACTCTCCTTTGAAGATTTAACGAATATTCCAAAGCAAGAAACAAAAACCCAAACGTTGAGCGGCAAAGATTTTCATATCGTGGCCTCTGAGGGCTCAACGGTGAAAAAGAGAAAGCTCTTAGATGACAATCGGCAGACGAGAATGCGAGTGGGCCCAGGCGGGCAACGGGGTGGAGAGTTCTTTTGCGTAGAATTAAACGAGTCTCTACGAGCGGTAGAAATACGCCTCTCAACCGGTGTCTATTTTTCGGATTTCCCCAGGGCTCTCCGAGTCACTGAGGGTGACAATTGCGAGTCGATACGATCCGCGAAAAACGCCGTCCACACCTTTAAACCGTGGGAAGGTTCTTTACTCTTCACGACTGATGGGTTCCCGTACTTTGGCAGGCAAGCTGTGGTGCAACTCCGGCCGAGAAATCCGACAAGAGCAGTGCTGTTTGAGCAGCTGGGAAAGTCTCCCTACGACTGGTCAATCGCTGAAATGCAAATTACGGCGACGGAAAATACTGCTACGAATTTTCTACCTTCTTTTCTAGAAGACTCGGGAATAGATTCGTCATCTTCTGAGGCTCCGCAACAATTATCTTCGACACCTTATCCAGCACCCCATTAACGAAGGTTGGTGAGTCATCTGTTCCAAGACGTTTTGCCAGCTCAATGGCCTCGTTAATGGAAACATTGCTTGGAATGTCCGATAGGAAAACGAGTTCATAGCTTGCGAGCCGAAGAATATTTCTATCTACCGGAAGCATTCGAGGAATACTCCACCGAGTAGAAACCAATGAAAGCAGTTCGTCTAAGCCTTCTCGATACGTGCTTACTCCATTGACAAGATCGATAGCAAAATCCCGGTGCTGTTTATCCCGGAGTTCAGACGAAACGGTGCCGTCCCCGCTCAGCAGGGATGCTTCAGAAAAGAAGTAATCGAAAAAATCTTTTGTGGCCGACCGAGACCAATCACTTCTCAGGTCCATACTGTATAGCGCCTGACATGCAATTTCTCGAGCGAGCCGTCGGGTTTGAATCATCTCCAATTCCTCTACAAACTATTCGTAGTTTGCCCCGCACGTATCACGAACCCGTAGGTATACTGCTGCCCGCAAATGAAATTCCCGGTTTCGTCGTCGAAAGCT
>JAGRAT010000013.1 GCA_020434495.1 Bdellovibrionales bacterium
TATTTATCTCAGCGCTATTTTGCTATTTTCCGGAACTAATGCGACGAACGTCTCGGAACGGAAGTATCTTCCCCTCCTTCTCACCATCTTGCCCTTCTCCCGAAAGAGAAAAATCTTCTTCGCTCACGACCTCGCGTTCATCGAAGCCGTCAAGAGAGTCTCCAGCGGCTGCGCTAGCCGCTCGGGCCTTGGGGTGCATACTCTGACCGAAATTCTCAACACTACTACTCCTTACGAGATCTCCAACAACTACATCAAATTCGTTGAGAGCAGCTCTTGCTGCCTGAACTCTCGCCTTCGTTGTAATCAATTTCTCGGAAAGAAGAGTCGATTTTACAAACTGTTCTCGCGCTACAGCCTCTGACAGCTCCTCTCGACTGCGGTGCAGCTCTGCTTCGACTCTTCGCCAGGACTCATAGAGCTCATCACGCAACATAAGCGCACGGTGGGAAAGCTCTCTCTGAGACTGGACACGAAGCAGTGAGCGCAGCGATTGTGAGAGCTCTTCATTCACACGTTTCCATACGAGAACTTGAGCATTTGCGAACCTCCTGTCTCCAACATCTCGTGAAGACGACACACCCCCTTCTTGAGAGCTGTGAGAGTAAAGGTAAACAGCTTTCTGGCTTTTGCGAAGGAGTTGAGAGATGCGGCTTCGTAAGGTGTCAGAACTCACAAAATATTACCTGTAACTCGTAGTCGTTAATGTGAAGTGCAAGGAGATTATTCGGTTCGCTCCGAGAGTCAAGAAGATCCAACATCCACTAAGAAAATTATTACTTCTCATCTCACTAAAGAACAGAAGGCAGGTCGTTAGCGTCGCTCAATAATGATGCGCTCACCTTCAAATGGATTCACATGCGCAGACTCACAGTGATTCAATACTAGTGGATTGAAGTGTCTCGGAACGAGTAGGTGCGGACTCTGTTAGGCAAGATATTCCTAGCTCAGCCAGTAGAAATTGCCGGTCTCAGTGCAAAGAATCGGCCCATCCTTCCTCTTCCCTCCGTATATTGGAGCTCGCATCAGAGAACTCTGGCACACATTGTGGATAACTCTCCCATGCTAAGTTCTGAAATCAACTTTTTGTAGGGCCTCCTTGACCACACACGCACACACACTCTTACTCTTCACCCTACAAAAGACCAGCTGATTTTAGACACGAGGCAATTCGCGGGCACGATGCAGATAATGTGAGGCTGCGAATTTATAGCCGGTCAGGCCCCCCTGACCGGCTTTTTTTTACCTTCAGACCATGTACACTTGTACACATGGCTTTCGTTTGGCTCACGAGCTCTACCCTGCTTGCATTCCTTATCTCCGTCAGCGCTTCTTATGCGCAAACGAATGGAGTGGATTCCGCTACCGCCGAAGCGACTCACTGGACAAAGATCGGTAAGGGATTAGAGATAGGAGTAGCTGAGCTTTCTGGCGGACTACTTCCCGGAGAGATTACCCTAGTAAAAACTTCCCTGAAACACATGAATCCCCAAGTAGTGAGGGCCTCAAGCTTTGGGAAGCATCGAGCAAACACTGAATGGTTCGCAAAAAAGACCGGAGCGTCGCTCTGTGTAAACGCAAACTTCTTTGATAAATCCGGAGACCCACTTGGACTTGTCATCAGCCGAGGAGTAGAGCACAAACCGGTGCAGCTTGGAGGATCTCTTCTTACCGGTCTGTTCCTCGTATATCGAGATTCCCTGGTCATAGCCGGACGCGATGAGAAACGAACAGAGCTAGGGCTTGAAGCAGTTCAGGCTGGTCCAAGGCTAATCATAAATGGAGTACCGAAGCTGAAGGACTTAGATGGGAAGGCTCAGTCACGACGAAGCGGAGTGTGTTTAGTAAGTGGTACAGAATATGTCATTTTCGTGGCCGCATCCGCCCTGAGAGGACCAACATTGCAAGAGCTCGCACATAGCCTCTCTCTCCCCTCGGTAGGGTGCCGAGAAGCTCTCAACTTCGACGGAGGGGGCTCCACCCAGCTCTATATTCCGGAGGACATCGCCGGTGCGGCTAGTGGCTTTGGGGGAATCAATATTGTCGGAAGGGACGATGTTCCCACTGCCCTCTGCTTATTTCCTTCTACTTAATTGACTGTATTGTTCTCACCTTATCCTCTTGGCGAGCACAAATAATAAGAGGCTCGGGCTCTGGATATTTTACTTTCGGACTTGACAAGGTTTTCTTAGGGCAGCCCCTGTATTAGTGAGTGTTCTGTGATAATATTGAGATTGACAGAACACTGACGAGTTTTTAATCTTCCCTGCATGTCTGAAACCGTAACACCCAAAGAATTCTCCATTCGAGAGTTCACCGCCAAAGAGGTACAAGCTATTTTGCGACGCCTTACAGGTGGTGGGGAAAAAATTGGCCTCGCTCTGCTGAACTACTATGCGAGGACAAACCTCGTACCGTGTACCGGAAAATCTCTTAACAGAGGCAGGGCAAAGTATTCCTACTCCGATCTCATCCTCCTCTGCTGGCTATTCAGGATGAAAAGAGAAGGACTTCCCGTTAACCGTTTCCGTCGTGGTATTGATTACCTACGGAAAAAGCTCCCCCGTCTTCACAAGAACCCAACCGACATGGTCCTCCTGACAGATGGAAAGCAGCTCTTTATCAAGCATCGAGTTCAAGACAAATCTCAGATTGCCGAAGTGCTCACCGGAAACAAAGCTGGGCAATATGTTTGGGCGTATGCCATTGGGTCTCTCATTGAAGAGGTAGATCGAATCATCTCGGAAGAGTTTGGAGAACAACAACAAGAAGCAGCTTAACGCCAGTTGTCTTCCCCTTCTTTTCCCTATACCCTTTCGTTCCAGATTCACAGTAGTATCTGCGGACAACTGAGACCAAGAGGCGATTGACCATGTCAAAGAGCAGCACGATTAAACAACTTTTTCAGCTACTAATGGAAAAGAAGGCCTGGTGGCTCATCCCTATGGTCACCGTCTTCCTACTTGTGGGAACCTTACTCGTCATGACCCAGGGAAGCGCACTTTCTCCATTCATTTACGCCCTGTTCTAGTCGAGGCAGTTCTAGTCGAGGCTGTTCTAGTCGAGGCAGTTCTAGTCGAGGCAGTACGACTATCCAACAGTAGATGACTATCCATCAGTAGAGAGGAACAGCTCTTCGGGCCTAGCAATTCATTTGCGGCTGGCATTTTATTCACTGTGGCTCGACAATGTCACTCATGAAAGAGTGCTTGTCTCGCCACTTCACGTCCATCTCGTACAGAAAGCAGAGCACCTCTGCTATCAGGGAGAACGCGACATCGGGCACAGCCTCCCCAGCTGGGATCTGATCCAAGAGCGCGGACAGCGACTCGTCCTCGTGAATAGGAATTCCATGTTGCTCTGCAAGTTCAATAATTTTCTTAGCAGCGACCCCCTCGCCTGATGTCAGCAGAGAAGGGAGTCCGTTTGGATCATCATAACGAATCGCCGCCGCCTTCCGATGGGGGTGGCCCGATGAGATTCTCACTTCGTCAAAGACCTGCTTCTTCACCAAGGAGAGTTTCTCCCTTAAATTAAGAGCACTGCTTCTGCTTCACGAGCTCCGCAGGCAGCCTCCAGCCACCCGGCTTTGGCGACTCATCATCGCCAAAGAGCAAGGAATTCGAACGCTCGTAGTCAAAAAGTGCATCGATAAAATTTGTTGTTGATCGTTCAGCATATTCGCGCACAAAGTGATTAAGTGATCGCGCAGCATGAGCCAGAGCTCGCTTCAGATCTCGCTCAACAGGAACCATATTGTCACCATTCTCGACAAAAGCTTGTCGAAACATATCTGCCAAGGTCTCTATGTCGGTAAGCTCTTTCCACTCGAGCATTTCTAGGACTCTGTGCGCTCGAGTTCTCTTTGATTCTCGCAAAACGATGAATCTAGCCACGAAAGCGGTTCTCCTCGCCTTCAACAGCATTATCTCCTTATCGGAGAGAGTGCCACTTGAGGATTTCCCAGCAGTTGGCACAAGTTCCGGTATCAATTGCGTATTCATAGCTCCATCCTTACAGCATAGATGTGACGGGGCATTTACATTTACCGAGCTACAGGTAAGAGAATCGCATCTTGCCCGACCGAAGCTTACTCCACCCATAGAATCTATCGTCGAATCAGTTCGGATTCTTAACGAGAACTTTCACTAAGAGCTTCGTACTAGATAACTCTCTGAAAATACGCACCCGATTTGCTTTTCCAGAAGAAAAGGTGTTCTGTTTACACGAGATCTTCTAAGAATCTCTCCTAGAACGAAGGAGCTTGATGCCAGAAAATTCGAGCTGGACCACTGCTTGCAGAGCAGCATTTGATCAGAAACGGCCTGTCATCCTATTGGACGACACCGATTCGAGCGGGCGAAGCGTCGTGCTCTTTCCTGCCGAAAATGCTACTGACGAAATCATTAACGAATGCATAAGGCTTTCAAATGGGGCCTCGACCCACGTCGCTCTCACTCCAGAGCGGGCGGAACAATTCCTCCTTGAGCCGATGGGCTTCAACAGAAACGTTCATCAGTTGAAGCGCGGAGTGACACCGAGGGAATTGGTCTCAGTAGAAGCGCGACGCGGCGTAACCACTGGAATTAGTGCGGGCGATAGAGCAACAACCGTAAGGACTCTAGCGGCGAAGAATCCGAAAACCAGGGATCTCGTAAAGCCAGGCCATGTGTTTCCTGTTCGAGTGCGAGAAGGAACCATCTTGGTCAGAAGCGCTCTGCCGGAGGGTGCTATCGATATCGTGAGCATTGCTGGGCACAATCCAATCGCCTGCTATTTTGAACTCTTCTCTGAAATTGGCGAATATCTCCCTCAAGAACAGGTGCGCGAAACTGCAAATGCCAGCGGAATCTCCCTCGTTACAATTGGCGAGCTAATTGAACATCGCCTTCAAAACGAACAGGTAGTCCAAAGGCAAACTGAGGTAAAACTTCCTACCAATCATCAGAGCGACATGAGGGCATACCTTTACAGTTCGAAGATCCACAAGGGAGACCACATTGCCATCGTTAAAGGGACAATTACCCCCGAAAAGATCGTTCTCACCAGAGTTCATCCGGAACAGACTTTTCATGACGTCTTTGGCCCCGCAGATAGCTTTGGAAATGGCCCGTTAGAGCGAGCACTTACAGAAATTGGTAAAGCTGAAGTTGGTGTTCTTGTTTACCTGAGAAGACCCGACACTTTTCCTTTGACGCAAGAGCTGAGAATAATGGGGACCGCAGACAGAAGACCACAAGGTGCCTCGATGAAGGAATTTGGCCTTGGTGCTCAGATCCTTCGGGATCTGGGGGTACGAAAGATCGACCTCCTTTCTAGTAGTGGAGCACCGGAGGCTGGTCTTGCCCGCTATGGCCTTACCGTAGTGCATCAGCGCCCACTTGGGGCAGATTATGAGTCATTAGAAGGTGTAGAAAATCTCGCTGTAGAGAAGAACGCGGTAAAAGATAACACCGCAAATAATAACTCTGAGAGGAGCTCCTCTCATGAGTAAAATCGTCAGTTTTGCTGATGTCGCACATCCGATTGTTTCTTTTTCGCGTGACAAACCAGAAGAAGCGCTCGTTTTAGAGCTCATTGATACTCCCTGGTTTCAACGCCTCAGGGATATCAGTCAAACCGCAAATACAAGACTCGTTTATATGTTCTCAGAGCATTCCCGGTTTGGACATAGTATTGGTGTTGCCTACCTTGCCAAGCTTACACTTGAAGCGCTCGAAGAACAGAACCGAGAAACTGTCGCGCCTTATAAGAGTGCCATACTTGCAGCTGCGCTCTTACACGATATTGGACACCTCGCACCCGGTTCACATACGGCCTATCCAACCTGGTTTCCTACCGCTGGAGATGTCCATGAAGAACTCGGCTGCCGTATTGTCTCTGAGGACTCTGCAATTTTAAATACTCTGAAAAGCTCCTCTCCCACCTTGTTCGCCACGATTACTGAAATTTTACGCGAACGCGACTCCGTTCCACCCTGGACGTGGCAGGTGCTCTCTGGCGGCGGGTGGAATGCGGATCGAGGCAACTGGTGCATTGTTGATAGCGTCCTTGCGGGGGTCAACTATGGTCAATACAACATTCCTGCTCTCATTGGCTCCCTTCGCATTACGAATGATGGGAGCCTCGCTATTCGCGAGAATCGGCTAGACGCATTGATGCACTTCGCAATCTCTCGGCACGCCATGTACCGACAGCTTTATCAGCACCGAACTCTCATGGCTGCCGATATGCTGACCGCTGCGATCGCCAAACGAGCTCGCATCTTGCAAGACGCACTCCCATTTGCTGACCACACCATGAGGCAGGTGCTTGAAGCTACATCTCCCCTTGAACTTCCACTAGAGAGTCTCTTTGCAATGAGAGAAGCGTGGTGGCGGTATCACCTTATTCGCTGGCTGGAAGCAGAAGATCCTATCTTGCGAGATCTTTCTGAGCGGCTTGTCAATCGAAGACTGCTCAAAACAGTGAGAGTGCTCCCGGATGAAGATGGGAAGAAACTGTGGAGAGAAGCGCGCGATGCTGTAGAACGTTCTGGATATGATCCCGATTACTACTTACACCGTTTCCGTTTAACACACATGCATCGAGGAGACTCAAGGCAGGCACTTGCGGTTCAACAAGAGAGTGGAAAACTCATTGAACTTGGGCAAGCCGAACCACTCTTTGAGCAGCTCGTTCAAGAAACCGACGCCCCAGAGAGAGAATGGATTGCCATTCCCGCCGAGGCAAAAGCGCTGCTCGGTCGAGAGCGCTAGAGTAATCTTTATTGGTCGTTTTTACTTCCCCTCTGGGCCTTCTTGCTGGACTCCCTAGCGGGTTATTCAGCGAACAACGATGTTCGGGTGGAGGGTTATTTTTTCGATGGAAGGGTTCGCATCGACAAAATGAGCAATGGTTTGCATCTGCTCTTCATTCGGATATCGAGAAGTATCAAAAGAGATTTCAACCGCAAACTTCTTACCAAGAGTGCGAACATTTAGCGAGGCATTGTTCCCTGAAAGCGTATCGGCAACTATTTTTGAGAGTTTGCCTAAGATCTCATCAGGCACCTCAGCGTTCGAAGCCGCTTTAAAAATTCTTACCGGACTAAGAGGAACAGCTAAGGCAAGAGCACAAAGAAGTAGGCCAACCAAGGAACGACGAGCCCATGCTTCTCCACCACTCCCCTTTCCTTTCCCCCTGACTCCAGCGGCAAAGATGCTGACGGAGGCGCCGAGGATGATCGCAACGATATTGGTCCCAAACAGCAGCGCTGCGCCCTCGGCGTTCTGATAGGCTCCCAAGGCTAAGGACAAACCGATAGCAGAGAGAGGCGGGACAAGCGCTGCAGCGATAGCCACTCCAGCCAAGGCAGCGGAGAGATTGGGACGAGCCACGCAGTGCGCAGCTGCAATTCCAGAAAAAAAAGCGACAGCCATATCGAGCAGAGTTGGCCCTCCTCGAGCGAGGATCTCTGCGGTGGGTTCATCAGGGCCAAAAAGTGAACCAAATGCAAACCCAACACTAATAGCGAGGACAAATCCCATTCCGACAGAGAACGCAGCGGTTCGAAACAATGGAAGGTTTCCCTGAGCCAAGGACAATCCCGCGCTGAGCAAAGGGGTCATAAGAGGAGCAACAACCATTGCTCCAATAACCACGGCGGCGCTGTTCTGAATCAATCCAATCGTTGCGATCGATGTGGAAAGGAGAAGGAGCGTCATAAAGTCAAAATTCCATCGAGATCCCCCTTGGAGGGTTTCAAAAAGCCGTATCCGATCCTCGCGTTCGAGTTGTGGAACCGTTACAACAAGGACTTTCTCCACAAAATCTTTTAGCCGCTGTGTCTGAGATTTCGGACTGCGACAAACTGCTATTGAGGTGCTTCCAGCTCCTTGCAGCAACCTGTCCGACAAAGTCTTAAAGAGCAGCTTCCGTACCCTTCCGACATCAGAAGAACCTATGAGAACAAGATCAAAACCTTCTTCTGCCACAGAGCGCACACAACTCATGACATCACTGGCGACTCGAATCTGAGACTTCACATGCTCATCTTGAGCTATCCCGGCTTTGGCAAGTTGTCGTTTCAGGGAGACCTCTCCAAAAGCTTCCGAATCATCACCGATATCTGTCTCTACAAGGAGAGGAGCGATTTCACCACGAGTGCGTCGTGCAATTTTATCAGCGAGTCTTAGAGCATATCTCGCGTGAGGACCACCTCCGACGGGAATCAAAATTCGCGGCGACTTCGTGAAATCAAATATTTGAGGGCGTATAACGACAACACCCTCCGAGGCACCTTCAAGAAGCTCCGTTACTCTTTCATTTTCTACCGAACGAGCACTCTCATACTTTTCGACAAGATAGATCGTCGTCCCACACGATCTCCCAAGGGATTGCAGCTGACTGAAAGGAGAATCGATAGGCACCTTCCAGACATTCACTTGCTGTGGAGGCTTACCACGCCCGCCATCGGTCCATTTCTCTGATGCAAACTTCGAAACTTCTGATAGCTGCTCAAATACATCTTCAATATCAGCTTCCGCTTCCGCGGCATTCTCTTCGAGAGAGGAGAACACAATTTTTTCAGCGGGTAGCTGATATCGTCTAGAGAGGAGGAATAAATTGAGTTCCTCCTCCATCGCCCATCCGAGGGCAAATCCCCAATAGATCAGTGAGGGGTGAGTATTCGAACCATAATGGAGAACGGTTATGGACATGCCGACACTATAGCAGTCCTCAAAATGAACGCTAGCCGCGTTCAGCCATCTCGGCGATGAGCACTCCGGATTAGTGCTCGTAATTCGTTCTCATGGGTAACTGTCGCATTGGGGACAAGCCGCCACCAAAGAGTGTGCTCACGTTGTTCCATCCGAACAAAATCCTTTTCACTACAAACGAAAGGAAGATCAGAATACTCCTTCCGCAAGCGGGCGAGGATCTTAGAATCAAACTGCGAATGATCAGGGAATTGTTGATGGAACACGACTTTGAAGCCAAGTGAATCGAGCAAATCACGAAAACCTTGAGGTCTCGCGATTCCAGAGACCGCGACAACATCGTGTGGAGCGGTGAGCACTCGCTCTCCCCTTCTTACTTCTCCACTTTCATACCACATCTCGGCTGCAGGAATATGCGCTGGAAATGTCTTCATAAATGGTTGAAGTACACCGTCCGGAAGACGAGGGCCTCGATGATTAAAGACGAGAAAATCAGTTCGAGCGAGGGCCTCTTGTAATGGCTCTCGAAGAAATCCGAACGGCAAGAGCTCATCATGCAAGAAGTTGTTTCGAATGAGTTCGCTACGAGTATCTATCGTAATAACATTAAGATCGCGCTTCAGTCGACGATGTTGAAATCCATCATCAAGAACAACACAGCTCCCAAGCTTTTGCTCTTCGATGTAACGCGCACCAGCAACTCTATCTCGAGCCACCACGACCGGCACCGAAAGGTTTACAGCATGAAGGAGCGCTTCATCTCCAACAGCACTGGAGGAGCTGCTATCTGAAACCTGAGCTGGGCCGATCTCTTTGCCACCATACCCACGTAACAGCACAGTAGGGTTCTCTCCCATCTGAGAAAGCATTCTTACTATGTGCTGAACAAGCGGGGTCTTTCCACTTCCTCCAGCCGCAATGTTTCCAACACAATAAACTGGGATCCGTACGCCTTCACATGCAAGAATGTGATTGTCATATAGACAGTTACGAAAACTCGTGGCAGCACGATACGGCACGGAGAGCGCTTTCCAGACTCTTCTCATAGAGCACTCCGAGAATTCGCCATCTCCTCGAAAGGGAACAATGCTCTATGAAGGATCTGCTCTACTTCTTCTGTAGCGCCTCGAAACCCCTGCCACAATTGAAAGAGGCGCTCTGCCCGAGATTGCAGTACAGCATCATGCTTTTGCAGTTTATGGAGCAGTTCAATCACCTCTTGCTTCTCTCGAATTGGCAGCACCGCCTCGGATTCCCTCAAAAGCGCCACTTCAGTCTGGATTCGATGGGTATGTGGACCGAGACAGATTGGAACTCTATACGGAGCGGGCTCAAATGGATTGTGCCCCCCTACCGGAACCAGGGTTCCTCCAATGAACGCAAGGTCTGCCAATGCATAGTACTGTTCGAGCACCCCAAACGAATCAACGATAAGGACCTGAGATGAGACACGTGTCCCCTCTGGAATTTCCGACAGAAGGCTATAAGAGAGTGCAGAGCGATCTAGAGCGCTTCGAAAGAGTTGCAACTTCTCCAAATGGCGTGGAGCAATAATAAGCAGAGGTTTAACGTCATCCTTCACCTGTCGTAAAGCTTCGATCCACCATTCTTCTTCGCCAGGATGAGCAGATCCGAGAGTGACGACTCTTCTCCCCTCCTCCCCAAGCAACAAACGCCTCAGTGATCGACTTTCGAGTTCGGTGACCTTGGGCAAACAATCATATTTGGTATTGCCCGTTAGAAAAGTGCGTTCCTTTGGCACTCCAAGCGCTTCAATTCGATGCTGGGATTCCTGTGACGTGACAATTGCAACCGACAACCATTCTAGGATTGGCCGAAAAAAAGGTCCGAATCGAGAATACAGCGCGTAGCTTTTCTCTTCGATTCTCCCATTTACGAGACAACAGGGAACGCTTGCCTCCTGAAGGGAAGCAATCAATGACGGCCAAATTTCTGTTTCTCCAAATAGGAATAGGCGAATATGCGATGATCCAAGAGCGATTCGGCGATACACGGGCGAATCATAGGGGATAAGTCGAACTTCATCTCCAATGGCTTTGGCGAGGGAGACGCCAGCGATGGAGAAAGAAGTAATGAGCACTTTGCAATCAGGATACTGCTTACGTATCCATGGAACGAGGCGCAGGAGACCATTAAGCTCTCCCGCAGAAGCACCGTGTATCCACACATACTTACCTTTCGGTAGTCGCCAAACGCCAAACCGTTCCAACCAACGCGATCGTCCTCGAGGATGGAGCAAAAATAACAATCCTACGAATGGAGCAATACAGGTAGTGACAACCTCATAAAGCCTTAACAGTGATTTCATGACGCATCAGCTACCAATGCGACAGCTTCCGAGCTCGACGAGTCCTTAAACTGCATCGCATGAAGCTTTTTGTAGAGCCCTCCCTTCGCGAGCAGCTCCTCGTGTCCTCCGATCTCAACAATACGCCCCTCTTCAAAAACAACGATTTTGTTTGCCGATCGCACGGTGGACAGTCGATGCGCAATAACGAGGGAAGTACGTTCTTTCTCCAGAGCCTCGAGTGCGGCCTGAACCTCTCGCTCTGCCTTATTATCGAGAGAAGCGGTAGCTTCATCGAGGATGAGGATTGGCGCATCCTTAAGAACCGCCCTCGCAATCGCAATTCGTTGACGCTCCCCTCCTGACAAGGAAAACCCACCCTCACCTACCTGTGTCTCATACCCCAGTGGGAGCCCTTCTATGAAGCTAGCGGCAAATGCAGTTTTGGCGGCTTTCTCTACCTGCTCCCGAGTAGCATCGGCTTTGCCATAGGCGATGTTGTTGTAAATCGTATCATTGAAAAGAAAGGTGTGCTGACCAACCATCGCGATTTGTGAACGCAACTCCCTCAAGGAAAGCTCCCGAAGATCAATCCCTCCAATGGTCACAACCCCGCTTTGCGGGTCGATGAACCGCGGCACCAGATCGACAAGGGTACTTTTCCCAGCCCCCGAAAACCCTACCAGGGCAATACGCTCTCCTTCCATCACCTCAAAGGAAACATCGGAGAGAGCAAAACGCTTGTTCGAATCGTAGGAAAAAGTCACTCCTCGAAAAGCGATGTTAAAATTCTTGGGAAATGCCACCGGAGCCTTCGGCTCCTCTATCGTTATCGGCTCGTCGAGGAGCTCAAAGATGCGATCTGCAGCTGAGAGTCCTTGCTGAGCAGCGTTGTACACCTTTGTGAGTTTTTTAAAGGGCTCATAGAGGAGAAATAGAGTAGCGAGGAATGCGATGAAATCGCCTTGGCTCCGCACCCCTTCAATTACGGAGTAGCCTCCATACATAACAACACCGACAATGGCGATGGAACCGGTGACCTCATTTATGGGCCCGGTGAGCGAGCGAATCTTCTCAGATTTCACGAAATTGTCAGTCAGTCGCGAGTTCTCCCCCTTGAATCGCTCCAACTCAAACGACTCTCTCCCAAAGACCTGAACGACTTTACTGCCGATGATTGTTTGCTGAAGAAGGCTACTTAAATTCCCCACCCCATCTTGACCACGTCGGGCGAACTTCCGCACCCGCTTAGCAAAGCGAGTAACCGGATAAACTGCAATCGGAAAAGCTACAAATGCTATGGCTGCCAATAAAGCATCCAGATAAAACGCCACCCCAAGCAGAACTACTACCCGAATCGAATCGCGGATAACGGCAGATACAGAATCTGTAAGGAGCGTCCTCACGAGAACAACATCATTCGTAACACGACTCAGAATGTCCCCCCCACGCTCTCGGACGAAGAACGCTGGCGAAAGAGAAAGGATCTTCTGATCCATATCGTTACGGATATCCTTTACGATGAGATGACCAAGCCGGGCGAGGAGATAACTCTGAAGGAAGTCAAATGTTCCACGAAAAAGGGCGAACCCGACAATAACAAGGGGGAGCCAGTACAATAACCCCTCATTCTTCTGGGCGAAGATACCATCAAGAATATACTTGACGATAAACGGTATACCCCCCTCGGAGGCACCAAAGAGGATCGTGCACAGCAATGCAATGAGGAATGCTCCGGTATACGGTTGTAAGTACTGCAATATTCTACGAGAACTCTGTTTCATATCGTGGCAGAGATAATCTCAGTCTCCCCTCGTTAAGGCAAGAAATCCATGGCGCTCGAAGGACTCTAGGGAAAGGGAATGTTGGAATCTGGAAACAGCGGCTCTTTACGCTTGACGGTGGCGAGTTTTCTGAGAAATTCCTATGATGCCGGGCGAACAATAACCGAGAGCGCTCACCCAAATAGTGTCATGAAGCGACATTATTTTTGAGGATCGCTATAGCAGCCATTTCCTTGGCATAAGAGCATTCGGAGTAAAAGTATGCGGAAAGCTATCATTATTTTATTCGTTGTCCTCCTTTTGGCAGTCGGAGGTGCCCTCACCTACCTCTTTACCCAAGCAAACTCAATAATCGCAAAATTGAAACCCGAGATAGAAGCGCAAGGAAGTAAAGCGCTTGGAACTGACATGAAACTTGGAGAGATGAACATTCAGTTCTTTCCACAGACAGCTTTTGCAATAGATGGAGTTACCCTCCAAGGGATCAAGAATCCCGACAAAAAACTCTCCGTCAATTCTGGCAAAATCCAGGTGAGCTTGCTTGCCCTTCTGAGCGGTCAGGTGAAGATTGATTCTATTGTCCTAGACGGACCTAAAATACATATCCACCAAACAAAAAATGGAATAGTCATCGATGGCCTAAATCCCCCACCTCATAAAAAGCAGCCTGGAGGAAAGAAATCCGGAGATTCTCAGGAACAGCAAGCGAAGCCCCAAAAAGAAAAAGGAGCAAATACCGTTCCAGGATGGCTCAATCTCAATCTTGATTCGATTGTAGTTCGCAAAGGAAGTTTGAGCTTTCACCCCCTCGCTGGAGCACCAATTGTAGCGAACGACGTTACCCTAAAATCGAATCTCAACGTAACAGGAACACGCCTGACGCTCGCAGGACTTGACCTTTCGACCAATGTCGAAGAGATGGGGAGAATTGAGATTGATCTTTCGCAGGGCTCTGCCGACCTCGGATCTCTTCGTGGGACTCTCAAAAAGCTCTCCTTGAGAACCGATCTGATAGATCTCGGAATGAAAGCGAATAGTGAAATAACCGGAGTAAAATTTGATGGCTCGACCACCTCGGCGGAGATTCAGAGTATCACTGGAGATGCCGTACATCCTTCTATTACTATCCCAAGTTTTACGCTACAGGGTATCGTTTACAATTCTGAAGGACTAACGCTCGCTTCCGGGAAGCTCTCTTCTTCGCTTCAACCAATTGGCGTTATTGAAACAAGCTTTCATGACATTTCGCTTCTTCTCCCGACCATGCGAGCGACCATTGGTGGAATAGACTCCTCATTGCTACGTGGGACATCATCCATTAAGGGCACCTACAATCTTAAAGAACACTCAGGAGAGTTTCTTGTAGGGTTTCAAGAGCTCAAATACAACGAGGAAGAGTTCGGTGGAGACCTTCGCGTGGTAGCAAAGAACAAACAGTTCCTTGTTCAAGACGCGAAGATCAAGGCTTTTGGTGCAGCTATTGCCGCATCTGGTGGTGCAAGACCGTTTGAAGAAATTCTCCCCTATAACACGAAGCTCGATCTCGAGAAGTTGGATATCCAACGTACACTTGCATTTCTTGTTCCTAATCAAGAAGCTCCGCTTACGGGAGAACTCACGTCGTTACACGCTACCGCAGAAGGTACATTGAAGCCCGATCCAAAGCGCACCCTTATCGCATCAACAGACCTTGAGATTCGGAACGGGGAGTTCAAAGGAGGAAATCTTCCTGCATTAGTCTTGAAGGCAATGAAAGATATTCCATTTTTGAATAAAGCTGTTTTCGGTTCCGTGCCGGAGGAGTATCAAAAAGAGCTCGATGGAGAGTCGACTCCAATCAAACGGTTGGTAGCCGAAGCAAAAGTACAGGGCGAAGTGATTAGCGCCCAGAAGCTCGAACTCGAGAGCTCTCTTTTTAGCCTGCGCGCTAGTGGCACGGTGGGCTTCAACGGCAACCTTGACCTGAAGACTACCTTCAGGTTCATTCCTGCTTTTTCCCTCGCCTTAACAGGAAAAATGAAAGAGTTGCGGGGACTACTGGACGAAGAAGATCGTCTCGTCATCCCTCTTCAACTCGTAGGGACAGCAAACAAACCGGTTGTATTGCCAAACATAGAGGAGATCATGAAGCTTGGCGCAGGTCAGGTGGTAAAAGATAAAGCAACGGATCTGCTCAACAAGGCATTTGGAACGAAGAAGGGACAGCCGAATGAAAACGTCGAGCCTTCAAAGGAGCAAAAGCTTATGGAAGGAGTAGGAAATCTCCTCGGATTTTAGTGCTGAAGTTTTTTTATTTATATTTGGAGAATTGACTATGGTGAAATACATAAATGGTGCAGAAGGTGCTCCTGGAGCAATTGGCCCGTACTCCCAAGCTACTGTTGTAGGAAATCTTGCGTTTCTCTCTGGGCAAGTCCCAATAGATCCTTCTACTGGGAAGCTCGTCGAAGGTGGCATTGAAGAACAGACCGATCAGGTGATGCAAAACCTCTCTGCTGTACTTCGGAAGCTCGGCGCAGACTTCTCAAATGTCTGCAAAACAACTATCTTGCTCAAAGATCTCTCCCACTTCGCCACCGTCAATGAGCTGTACGGAACGGCCATGGGCGAGGCAAAGCCAGCTCGTGCGACTTTTCAAGTTGCAGGTCTACCATTAGGGGCACTAGTGGAAATCGAGATGATCGCTCAGATTTCGGAATAGTCCCTCCGGCAGAGATAACCCATTGAAATTTGGAGAATTCTTGCAGATTTTTGCAACAATCTCTCCTACAGATTACTTAAGATCCACTCCGAACAGGCCGATCTGTTGGATGAATATTCAATTTTGGATTTCCTTCCCATGGCTAGAGTTGCGCTTAAAGATCTCGAAATTGGCTCGGTACTCTCGAATGATGTCCTCGATCAATCAGGGAGAATCCTTCTGAAGGCTGGCTCAACAATTGAGGAAAAGCATTTCAAAATTTTCAAAACTTGGGGAATTCGAACGGTTGAAATTCACGGCCAAGAAACGTCTGAAACCTTAGTGCTCACCGAAGACCAACTCGGAGAGGGACTACAACATGCAGAATCACTCCTAAAGCTGAACCAAGAAAGTCATGAACTCATTCAAATGCTGCGTGGACTTATCCAACGACGGTACGCGAGAAAGCTTGCCGAAGCAGAGAGAAGCTAGAAAATGACAAAGACACCACGCACTGTCGAGCAACTCATCAATGGAATAGACGAGATCGCCTCGCCTCCACAAACGTACTCAAGAATTAGCGAAGCATTGCAGGATACTGAATGTTCTGTAGCCACCATTGCGGAGATCATTTCGCAAGACTTCGCCCTCACTTCCAAACTCCTAAAATTGGCAAACAGTGCCTTTTTTGGATTTGCCCAACAGATCGATACGGTTACTCGCGCTGTTACTCTTCTTGGCATAGAACAAGTACGAGACCTTGCTCTGGCAACTTCTGTCATGGAAATTTTTAAGGACGTTCCAGAAGAACTTGTCTCGATGCAGAGCTTTTGGAAGCATTCAATAGGCTGCGGTATGATATCTCGTTTAATCGCCATACACAGCCAACAACGTGAGATAGAGCGTTACTTCGTAAATGGAATTCTCCATGACATCGGGCGTCTTTTGCTTCTCTGCAAGTTTCCGGAGAATATGGCGGATGCAATAGAGTCTTCATTTAAAAAATCTGTTTCTCTTGCCGAAGCAGAGCGAAAGATCTTCGGATACTGCCATGCAGAAGCAGGCGAAGCGCTCCTAAAAAAGTGGCAACTTCCCACAACTCTGGTCATTCCGGTTCGATATCACCACAAACCAAGCAGCGCCGCACAACACAAATCAGAAACTCGGATACTCCATGTTTCTGACATTCTTATTCACGCTCTAGAGCTCGGCTCCAGTGGAGAAAAGCGAATTCCGATGCTTTCAAATGCAAGTTGGGGACAGATGAACATCTCCGTTGATGTCTTAGAGCCCATAATGCTGCAAACCGAAGAAGAGGTAGAACTCATTACCGGAGCACTCCTCTCATGAGCAAAGAACCAGGGGACAAGCAAGCGCGGTCATCACAGACCTCCTTAGACGATATCTTCCTCTATCCGGAGATGCTTCTCGACATCCTCATTCAAACACGATTGTCAGATCAATTCCTCGATCCTCGACGCCCACTAACAAGTGCCCTTGAGGAAGCATACCAAAACTTGCACTCGATCTTTACATTTCAATGGGGAGCCTTTCTGCTACGAGATGAGGAATCATCCTTCGAGCCAGCATATATCTCTCCCACGGCAAACGAACACGAAGTCCTCGTTGCACGGGACAGACTGATAGATGATGGCATCTTTGCAAGAGCATTGAGCCAAAGTGTCCCCATCACTGCTCCGTTAGACGAGAGCCAGGCGATTCTCTTACTCGATCCACTGACCACCAGATCGCAAATTCTTGGGGTGTTTCTCGCGAAATTGCCAGAAGAGGTCTCAATGAACACTCCCCTTCGACAGAAGTTTCTGCGGCTACAACTCCTGGATATCGCCTCAATGATAGAAACGTCTCTCTATCATGAATCGCTCCAACGTGAGAACGCAAACTTGGAGATTCGCGTCAAGGTTCGGACACAGGAGCTCGAAGCAGCAAAAAATCTTGCTGAGGCAGGCAACAGAGCAAAAAGTGAATTCCTTGCGGTTATGAGTCACGAAATAAGAACTCCGCTAAATGGAATTCTTGGTATGACTGAACTTGTTCTCGATACGGAACTCTCAGAAGAACAGCGAGAGATGATTGAGATAGTGCTTGGCAGCTCACGTGGGCTTCTCTCTGTTCTCAACGACATCCTCGATTTCTCCAAACTTCAAGCCGGCAAATTCGAGGTCAATCTCGTACCGAGTCACCCAGAACAGATAGTGAATAGAGCCCTTCAACTCCTTTCACCTCGCTTTCGTGAGAAGCAACTCTCTGTGATCGCTCACTATGGCGAGGGCTTACCAAGCACCTGCCGAGTCGACCCCGATCGCCTAACACAGGTCTTACTCAACCTGCTCAGCAATGCTACAAAATTTACCAATAGGCAAGGCGCCATCCTTCTCTTCGTTGATTCGAAGAGAGTGAGGGGTGAACATTACTTAGAGTTTACGATAGCAGACACTGGTATTGGCATTCCGAAAGAAAAGCATGAGATGATCTTTGAGTCATTCACTCAGGCAGATTCGACAGTGACGAGAGAATATGGCGGTACGGGACTTGGACTTGCGATATGTGCCGATCTTGTCCGACTTATGAAAGGGAACATATCGCTAAAGAGCATCGAGAATGTTGGTAGCGCCTTCACTTTTGACATCCGAGCCCCACTGCAATCGAATACACAAGTTTCTCTTGATGAAAACTTCCTTACTCCTCATCTCACTCAGGGAAAACATGTCACTACTATCCTTATCGCAGATGACAGTGAGATTAATCGAGTTCTCGTAAGGCGAATCCTCGAGGGAATCGGGAATTTTAGAATTCTCGATGCGACATCTGGCATGGAAGCGATGACGACGCTTACAGATATACAGTGCGATCTTGTCATTCTCGATGTAAAAATGCCTGGGGTATCAGGCTTAGAAGTTACCGAATGGGCTCGCTCTGGAGCTGTGCCATATCTCGACAAAATCCCCATTATCGGTTTTTCGGCTCACATAGAGCCAGAGATTCGGGATCGATGCCTGGAGACGGGGATGAACTCCTATGTTACCAAGCCAATTGAAAGAATAGCCTTAATTGAAGAAGTGAAAAAATACATCTAAAGTATGCGTTGTTTGTGAGCACATATTGCATTCTGATTTGCGGAAAGCGGGCAGCTCATAACTTCTGCCCAATAGTAGAGCTTTGCTAGTTTTTTCAAATGAGTATCGTTACAGAGACTTTTAACAACCTCCCAAAGAGAGAGATTCTTGAGATCGCGAGTCGCATTCGTTCGGAGATCTCCACAAATCCAGATCTCGTGCGACTGAAAGATAAGAAGCAATTTGTTACTCAAGCAGACATTGATATTCAGAATTGTATCCTGGACTACTTCTCCTCGTCCCCTCTTCAAGGGAAGTATAATATATTTGCTGAAGAGTCTCTTCGTCCGGAAGATGAGGGGCTTAATGCCGAACGTCGCGAATGGATCCTCCTTATTGACCCAATTGATGGGACAAGCAGTTTTTGTCGTGGCGATGACTCTTGGGGGTGCATGGTAGGAATGTGCGAGGCCTCCGGAGTGCTCAAGCACTCATGGAATCTCCTTGCGGACGGGACCGTGTATTCGAGCTTCTCTGCCCGTGGACAAGTAGACAATTGGAAGACGCTGTCATCTCTTACTCTGGATGTTTACGATTACGGCGCGGGGATGACGAGCGAATTTCCGCTTTTGTTTTCAAAATCCTGCAAGGGCGAGTTTGGAGCAGAACAGGTCCATACCACATCTCTCCCAGCCGCTATTTGGGCAGGTTGGAACTTATATACTGGCCGCTCCAATGGACTACTTTGGATTCCAAGTGATTCAGGGAAGGGAACATATCCGAGTTACGATCTCATTTTCCTCGGAGCCCTCGCTCGCCAAGGATGGCATATTCTCCTTGGCCGCATCCAAACTGAAACCCACTTCGTCTCCGTCGCTCCTGATAAAGATTCGTGTGAGCTACTTTTAGAATGTGGCTATGCTATGCTTTCCTATCGGGCCGCGAATCGGGTTGCGGATCGAGACACGGGCCGAGCCAAGGAGAAATTTGAAATGAATTCGGAACTTCGAATCCTGTAACTTTGTATTAAGCCTTATCAAAGAGAAGAGATCTCGAGACCACCTTTTTCCTTATGATGTACAATCATTAAACAGATAACAAAAATGAACGTCAGATCGTTTTCAAAGAGAGTAAGAAGTATTCAAGTCTCTGCTATTAAACAGATGCCTATTAAAGCAGCAGATGTTCCTGGCGCGATATCTCTTGGCCAAGGCATCCCCAGCGTTAAAACTCCGGGATACATTCGCCGTAAAATTGCAGAGCTACTGGAGCGCGATGAGAAGCTTGGAATGTATAGCCTCCAGCCCGGGGTCCCTGCTCTGAGAGAAGCGATCGCTGCTGAGATCTCTGCTCGCGTAGGCAGACCGGTATCCTGGAAAGAGGAGGTATTCATAAGCGCTGGAGCAATGGAAGCTCTTTTTACCGCCATGGTAAGCATTATTGAGGAAGAAGACGAAGTTATCCTTTTCGATCCTTGCTATGCCTCCCATATCGAGCAGGTGCTTTTCGCAGGCGGAACGCCTGTTTTTGTTCACCTTGAAGAAGGTGAAGGGTGGAATCTTCCTATAGAGAAGTTAAAAACATCGATCTCTCCCAAGACAAAAGCCATTGTGGTCTGTAATCCGGCAAACCCAACCGGAACAGTCTTCTCGAAAGACGAGCTTGGAGCCATAGCAGAGTTAGTACAAAATCACGGCCTCTACCTGATCGCCGATGAAACTTATGATTTCCTCGTTTACGACGATGTCAACTTTACGAGCCTCTCTGAGTTCAAAAATATTAAGGAGCAGGTGATTCTTTGCAATAGCTTCTCGAAACGCTTTGCCATGACTGGATTCCGAGTTGGGTATATGTATGCCCCATCAGCGGTTATTGAGCAGGCACTAAAAGTCCACGATGCGGCAGTTATTGCTGCCCCTACAATTTCTCAATATGCAGCACTTGCGGCCCTAACCGAAACTCCTGGAGAGGATTCGGTAAATATCCACCAGCTGTTGCTCAAGAGGCGAGACCTTTTGTGTTCTCGGTTGGAGTCGCTATCAAGCCGATTTTCATTTGTGAAACCGCAAGGGGCTTACTACGTAATGGTGCGCTACCACGACTCGGATCGATCTGCAATCGAATACGCCGACGATTTGCTTTACTCGGCTAAAGTGATTACCATTCCGGGAAGTGCCTTTGGACCAGCAGGTGAACACCATATTCGAATGTCATTTGGTGGTTCCGAGGATGATATTCATAAAGCTTTCGATCAAATAGAAAGGTGGAGTCCTCATGAGTAGTCTCAACCCCGTGAGCATGAGTAAATCGCTGGAATCGTCTGAAATTCCTGTATTGACCTGGAACGAGACTGCTCCCGAGTTGAAGGAGAAGATACTGCGCCGCTCACAGCTTAGCCTCGATGAGGCTCGTGCAATTGCGCGAAATTGGATCTCTCAAGTTGAAAATTCCGGTGATGCCGCTCTCGTTGAGTACATCCGACAGTTCGATGATCCCAACTTTAAACTTGAGACCCTTCGCGTCACCAAAGATGACATTAATGAGGCTTATAACAATGTCGATCAACAGGTCGTTGACACCATAAAACGACAGGTCGAAATCTCCACAGAGTTTCATTCGCGACAAGTTCCGAAGTCGTGGCAGGAAACAGGTGAATATGTCCCTGGAGTAACTACTGGGTGGAAAATCACACCTATTGAAAGTGTCGGGTTGAACGTGCCCGCCGGGCAGGTTCCGCTACCGACCGTCATGCAGATTCTTACCGTGGCAGCTAAGGCGGCCCGAGTCCCTCGAGTAGTGGCCTGCTTTCCCCCAACCGGAAAGCACCACGAGATGCTTATTGCTGCAGATATCGCGGGAACTGACGAGATCTACCGTGTTGGAGGAATCGCTGGTATCGCGGCTATGAGCCGTGGGACTGAATCCATTAAACCCGTAAGAAAGATAGTCGGCCCAGGGAGCATTTATACTCAGGCAGCAAAGATGGAGGTATCTCTCCTCGGTACCGCTATCGACATGCTCTCCGGTCCTTCGGAAGCCTTAATTATCGCCGATGAAAGCGCTTCTCCTGAGCATTGTGCTGCGGATATTCTTGCCCGTTGCGAGCACGATCAGAACGCGTGTGCAGTCCTCGCCACCACTAGCAAGAAGCTCGCCGAAGAGACAAAAGTGGAGATAGCAAAACAGCTCCCCACCCTGCAGCGTGCAGATGTCGCTCAGGTTGCACTTGGCCGCTATAGCGCCATAGCGCTTTTTGACTCGATGGATGAGATAATTGACTTCGCTAACGAATACAGCACTGAGCATCTGGAGATTCTTACCGACAGTCCGTGGGAGATCTGTGATCGCATTCAAAATGCTGGTGCCATATTCCTCGGTCACTACGCACCAGTGGCGGTGGGAGACTATGCGAGTGGGACAAATCACTGTTTGCCTACCGGAGTTGCCCCGCATACGGTTTCTCCAATCGGTGTTGATACCTTCCTTAAAAAATCTGAAATACAGCACCTTACGCGAGAGGGACTTAAGAATCTTGAGCCGATAATCACCACCATCAGTACTATCGAACGCTTAGACGCTCACAAACAGTCAGTGCTTCGGAGATTGAAGTAGCCGCGAACGAGATGAGGCCCATCGTGACAGGAAATCAGATTGCTCTAAGTTTCGGGGATGTCAGGGAGAAGTCCATCTCCACCCCCAACCACTTTGTCAGTCACATGGTGGAGCATATTGCGTGGCGAATGGGGCTCACCGTCAAAGTCTTGTGGGAAGACGAGGACTGGTTCGCGCTTGGAACGGCGCTCGGGCAAAAGATTCGCAGTCTTCCTCAAGGAAATTCAGAAGCAATCGCTTTTGGAATGATTGATGATGGGAGCGCTACTGTTGCTGTAGAGCGCGGGGAGCCTAGCGTCGAATGGTCTGCCGTTGGTGGAGTCGATTTAGAGTGGTTTCTCCAACTGCGGTGCGAACAGATTGATTCTGGAACCCCACTTGTCTCGCTCCTCGAGGGGCTGAGTTGTGGACTCGGGGCGAGGATTACCATAGAGATTTGGGCCCTTGAAGACCCTCACCACACCTGGGAAGGCATTTATCGGGGAGTTGGAATTGCACTTAGCCATCTTTTTTATGATTCCTCTGCAATCCAATCAGCCGAAAGCAACCTCGAAGCTGATTCCGTCGTATTCAAGAACGATGACCTAGCGTCCGAGATCGCTATTCTTGAGTACAGCGCCCACTCCGCTACCGTTCGGAGAGGAACCGCAGAAACAGGCATTACGGTGCAGTTGAATCTTCGAGAGCGGACCCCTTGCTCCTTTCAGTTTGAAGTTGATCAGAGCATTGGCTTGTCCCTGACTGGGATGGAAACACTTCTTCAAAGATTTGCTTCCCAGCTCGGTGCCCATCTCTCTGTACAGTTCTCAGCCAAAACACTTAGCTCAAGCCACGTAGTCATGGAAGATATTGGACTCGTTCTCGGAAGAGCCTTACTTGAAATAATGAAGTACCGGATGCTGAATCACGGCATTCAAGGAGCGGGCAGCAATATCTCCCGAGAACATGCTTCGCCCGTAGAAGTTGGAGTGAGCGTCGAGGGGAGAAAATTTTGGCGACTCATCCCAGAGGATGGAAACTTCAACTCGCTCCGGAAGGAGCTTCTTATCGGCCATACCATTCTTGGAGGCTGCCGCTCCGAAGACCTCGATGATTTTATAGATGGGCTATCTGGGGGACTCTCAGCGAGTATTGCTCTCCACATTCGGATCTCCAGAGATGCCGAAAAGACGTGGCTGAGTATATTTTCTGCACTAGGAGAGGCTCTCCGAAAGGCGCTTCAACCGAATCCATACCGGAAGGGAGTTCCACCAGGAGTGAAGGCGACGCTGGCGTAGAGCGCTTCTCGAAAGTTATTGCCGCGAAGCGGTGATAACTTTTAGCGCTCGTCTGCCGTAGGACAGACCTCCCAGAGGGAAGATACATAGCAGTTCTCATGAATCAAAGCAGCGTCAATCCTTTGGATTGACACAGTTTTCTTCAAGAGAAGCGCTCTTTATTACTAGGGAGATCCTCCGATCTCCTGCTATAGCAGCCCACAAAAGACCCCACCGCTTCGCGGCAATTTCTTTGGAGAACTGCTATAGGCCCCCCTTGTTTTTCAGTTGTAGCGGTGACGGTCCTTTAGATTTTCGTCAATTTCGTCGACACAATGAAATGGTGCTGGAAACGAGTGTGTAGAGCTCTACGATGATTTTAACGACCCTTGTTTTGCTGAGTGTAGCGTCTAGTATCACAGCGCTCGTGCTTGCGGCTCGATCGTACGTGAAGATTACCCGAGAGAATCGCTTACTTCGAGATCGTGCTGAGCGAGCGGAGCGAAATCTGAGGCATGTGGGAGATCTCGCCAATGAAGTTGCACACGAAATAAAGAATCCGCTGACGGCCATTCTCTGTTCTACGGAAACCCTTCATCTCGTCCTCCAAGACCAGATCGATGAAGTTCATAGGAGCTCCTTAAGGTATATGAAGGAGTATGGTGATTACCTTTTACGCCTTGTTAGTGACTTCCTTGATCTCAGTCGCGCAGAAACTGATCGTCTTGATGTGATTCCAGAAAAAGTGGCTATCTCAGAGGTGGCCGAATCAATCATCGGACTCCTTAATGCCCAGGCGCTTGAGAGGAATATCGCCTTGAGCGCTTCTGTTGATGAGTATACGCAAATTTCCTTTGATCCAAAGCACGTCAAACAGATTATCTTTAACCTTGTTCATAATGCGCTGAAGTTCACTCATCAAGGCGGTCAAGTCATTATTCAAGTAACAAAGGATGTGCCAGCCAGGAAGGTCTGGATAGCTGTTACCGACAATGGAGTTGGCATAGCTGAAGAGCGGCTAGAGGCTGTTTTTGAACCGTATTGGACCTCCGGTGAGTCTGGAAAAAATCATGTTCTCAATGGAACGGGTCTCGGATTGTCGCTCTGTAGGGCATTGGCTCAAGCCAACGGAAGCGATCTTCAGGTCAAAAGTACCCTTGGAGTTGGTACGACCTTTTGGTTTAGTGCGGATCTGCTCGATGATCGTGGGGAGCATCCTCGGCGGCAGCGTCCGAGCGAAGTTCTGAGTAATTCGAGCCCATTAGTTGGCCAACGTTTCCTCGTGATTGATGGCGAGAACGGAATATCTGACTCTATCGCACAACTTATACAGGCGTGGGGTGGTATGGTAGATGCTGTGCACAACGCGAGTGATATGGTTACTGCTTTAGCCGGTGAAGAATATGACGCTGTCATGGTTGAAGGGTGTTCCTCTGATGGAGTTTTCCCTCCAGAGCTCGTGGGTCTTGCTCGGGAGCACAGAAAATCTGATCACACCGCGATTATTGTTACCGGGGAATCCGAAGATTCTCATGGTCATGCTGCGGACTGCTGCCTTGAAAAGCCGTACACGAGTAAAGCACTGCTACGCTCATTGCTCCATACCGGCAAATTTTCTGTAACCCACTAAATTCTGGAAGTATGAGCTCGGTTCTTGTAACGGTACATTAGCACTGCCATACTGCTAGGCATGACAGTAGACAAAGGCGATTCGGTCGTCACTGAAGAGGAAATTATCGCCGTCCTTGAGACGATTGAAGACCCAGAGGTATTCCTCGATATCTGGTTTCTTGGTCTCATCTACGACATTCGGATTGACGGGAGGGAAGTTGAGGTGGATATGACTTTTACGACCCCTCTCTGTCCTGCTGGTCCAACACTGGTCGGTCAGGTTCAGGCTGAAATTGAAGCTCTTGAGAAAGTAGATAGTTGTAAAGTACAGGTGGTATTCGATCCTCCTTGGCAACCGAATGACGAAGTCAAGGCGATGATGGGGCTTATGTGAGAAATGGCTCTTACTAGTGAACAACAAGAGTTGGTTGATCTCGTAGATAAATTTTTTTCCTCTGAGATCGATGACGATTATCTTAGAAAGCGACAAGAGAATGTTGTTCTCTCAGATCCGGAGCTGTGGGGAAAAATTCTTGAGCTTGGTTTTTTTGAATACTTCTCTGAAGCGAATTCAGAAGAAAATTCAGTACAGCTATTGGGTGAGATAGCGAGAGCGTCAGGGCGTGTCCCACTACCGGAAGCATTATCTGAAAATCTTCTCTCAGGACCACTATTGCTCACATCCCTCGTTCAGGGAGCGTTGAAGGGAGATGTAAAAGGTTTTTTTGGAACAGACGATTTTCAGGGGATACTCGACGGAAGAAGAACGGTCGCCATTGTGCCCCCCTGTTACCATGAAGGTCTCTCGGTTGATGAAAAGGGGTGGCTTTCTGGGCAACTCTTTGGAGCGCATGTCCGTCCCGATTGCTGCGCTTTCATTGTTTCCGTTAAAGAGTCTCTTTATCTCGCGAAGCTCACATCCGGCGTTGTTCCATCGGCCTTTTATTCTTCACTGGACCATCTTATCCCTCGTTCTGTCTATGAAGTTAAGGAGTTGCCCACCTTGGAGCTCGCGAGTGTATTAGATTGGAAGGATTTACACCGTTACGTAATCGGAGCAGAGATGCTCGGGCTTGCTGAAAGAGCTGTTCGGATGACCTGTGAATTTGTGGGGGAGAGAAAACAGTTCGGTGTTCCTGTTGGCTGTTTTCAAGCCGTGAGTCATCCGTTGGCAGAAGCTTATCTCAAGCTCTCCGAACTTGAGGCGTTGTACTCCTTTCTCGGAGGAATGCTTGATCGGAAGGATCCGCAGCGAAAGGTGCTTTCGCGAGTGTTTCTCTCCGCCGCGCTTTCTCGTGTGCCGGGTATAATCGAGAAGTGCATTCAGTTACACGGAGGAATCGGCTTTACTTGGGAGTATCCGCTCCACCTCTTCTTGAGGAGAGCAAAAACGTACGAAGCGCTTTTTGTCATGGCTTCGGAAGAACATGCGTCCATCTGTGAATTGAGTTTAGCGCTGTAGGAGAAGGGGGGATGACAATAGCCAAGGATTTTCTTACGACATCAGCGAATATAAAGCTTCAGCTTGCAAGCGACACGGAGTTTCTCGCTCGGTGGGATGCCGCTGCTCAGACGCTAGCCTCAAAGGTAAAAGATGGTGGAACGGTATATCTTTGTGGCAACGGAGGATCTGCGTGTGATGCAATGCATTTTCGTGAGGAGCTGGTAGCACGATATAAGCGAGAGCGACCTGGCATTAAGGCGCATCACTTTATTGATGGCTCGACTCTCACCTGTTGGGGGAACGATTACGATTATGAGTCACTTTTTGAACGAGAAGCAAAAACTTTTCTCACCGCGCGGGATGTTCTAGTTGCGATATCTACATCGGGGAATTCAGTGAACGTCATTAGAGCTGTTCAGGTAGCGAAGGAGCGGGGAACCCCAACCTTAGGACTCCTTGGCAAGGATGGTGGGAAACTGCAGGGATTAGTGGATCATGCCTTGGTCGTCCCTTCGAATGAAACGGACCGCATTCAAGAGGTGCACATTACCCTCATTCATGCGTTTTGTGAGTATTTGGAATCTTAGCGTGTTCCTCAAAAGTAATGGTACTTCGTTCTATTACTTTTGAGGATTGTCATAGAGCGCTGCTCGAAAGTTATTGCCGCGAAGCGGAAATAACTTTTA
>JAGRAT010000140.1 GCA_020434495.1 Bdellovibrionales bacterium
GGATAGATCGCGGAGGGACGTCCGGCAATCAGCACGTCGGATCCGCCGGTCACGTTGAAGGCTTCCAATCGCCACGGCCGTTGCCGGTGCGCGGTCGCGGCGGAGGCGATCTCTTCCTCGCTGGCGACCGAGAAGACGGCTCCACCCGAGGACCGGGCCAGGGTTTCGAGAGCCGAAGTCGCTTCGCCGGCGCGGCCCGTTTTATACGCGAACAGGCTCCGTTTGCCGATGCTGGCCAGCGACTTGGTGATTAGATGGAGATTCGCCTCTCCCCACGTTGCGGCCCCGTCGCTGAGCAGGAACAGATCGCGAGGCGCGGCCTTGTCTTCGCTCTTCGCGGCCCACGACGGCGAACTCGCCTCGCGTAGCGCCTGTAGCAGATCGGTGTCGTACGACAGGCAGAGGTAAATCGATTGTTTACCGCGAAGTTCCGCTCGGATGGCTTCGATGAAGTCCTCGTTATTCACAAAAGCTACGAGATGCGCAGAGGGAAACATCCCTTGCAAGTAACAGTACTCGCAGTCATAGAGGCAGTTAAGAACAACGGTATTGTAGTAAAATCGAGAAGCTCCAAAATCTGGGGCGATTGTGCTTCCTGGGTAAAAGAACTCACCACGACGTTTTGCAAGGATGAGCTGGGGTGAGTTCTTCTGAAATCGAAAGTTTTGGTTGTTTCTGTTGAAAACTTCTTTGTAGTGGTCGATGGGAACGAGGATTGCCTTTGGAAAACGCTCGAGGATCTGTTGTGTGCGTTCGACTTCACGAACATCTTCTTCGATGTAGATATGAGAAAACGGCTTATGAAGTGATGACATCAAGTACCTGTTGAAAAACTCGCTTTGCCGAGAGTTCAGATGGTGAATTCTCAGCAATGTCGAGTGCCTGAGTGGTCTTCGTTTCACCATTCCGGATACGAACAGAAATGATTTTTTCTTGAAGAATTCGCTTTTGTGAATGGGTCAGCGAAAAGCGTGACTCGAGAGCGTTAATAACGCGGAGCTCTTCCTCTAAGAGGGCATTCGGAGAGGCGTCTTGAATGACTTGAGCACAGGTCGCGAGCGAATCGAGAATCTCTTCCACATTTCCTTCAATGCATGTTGCGATATGAGTCTTATTCATTCCATTTTTAGTGAAATGATCGGATACAACTTTCACTATCTGTATACGCTCTAGTGGAACGAAACTTTGTGCAGCTCGGAAAAAGCCGGTTGCTTCCATATCTACAACGAACTTCATCTTGTAGTCCGGTGAATTCTGTTCATAGGGTTTGGGGCTTGTTAGGAGTTCCACGGGAGTGAATGGAAGTTTTATGGTGACATCCGGATAGAAGTGTTCGCTGGTGATCGAGTCGGTGAGTTTAACTGCGCGAACTGGAGAACCGATGGGAATATTCTTCGGGCCGCCCGCAATGCCGATATTTGCAACGACAAGCGGTGTTCTCTCTAACGGAGTAAGTGCGAGAGTTGTTGCAATTGCAGAACGGACCGATCCAACGCCGCTCACAATAAGCAGATGGTCCGAGCCCACGAAAAGTTCATGACTTTTCACCGATAAGTCTCGCTTAAGGCCGAGATGGGCGATGAGAGGCTCTGCCTCTGGCCGTAGTGCTGTTACGAGTAGCTGCAAAATTATTCCTACAAAATATCTGAACTCTCAGGAGTTTATTCTACTTCGATAGGGGAATCATCCGAAGGAGGAGCGAGGTGCGTAACTCCCCGAGATATGGAGAGAAGTGTTCGTTTCAGGGTGGGATTCGTTCCGAACAATGTCTTGCATTGTCTAACGGTAAGGGGAGCTTCTGGATTGGATTCCTCCCTATTCGGAAGTCTCAAAGTAAAGGTGGTGAAACCATCGCGCTCATTCACAGAGACTGTGAGAGAGCCAGGATCTCCTTCATTGGATATGCTTTCCGCAAGCTTTCGGCAGTTGTAGAGGCCGTACCCCTTACTTGAAGTTGCAGAACCGTCAGCAAGCACAAGATCTGGCTTGGTCGAGTTTCCCTTTCCAAAGATCCACTCGAGTTTTTCTTTCGCGATGATTCCTGGATTTTTGACAAGGATAGTTTGCCCGCGAACATCGTAGCCACAGTTTACTTCAATCTTGCCACCTTTTCCCTGTTCAACGGTGGCTCTCACAGCGTTCGTAATAAGTTCAGTGAGAATTTGGAATGTGACGTTATAGTTCTCTGGAACGTGTCCGCGTAACTTCTTCGGGTTTACTTCAAGTTTAACTTTCTTTGTTGCCGCCTCTGGGAATCGAGCAAGAGCTTCTTCAAAGCTCTTTTCTGCCATCTTCTCAAGAGAGTTTCCTCCTCCAATTCCCAATGCTTGAACGGCGTAGCGGATTAGACGACCACTAAGAGGGAGGCGCATCTGACCATCCTCGATCAATTGAGCCCGCTGTTTAGGATTATCTCGTTCGTCCTGGAACTGTAGAGCTGTAGCTATAAATCGATTCGCAAAATTATGGGTTCTGTGTACGAGTTCTTCTAGGCGTAGCTTGAAGTTCTCCTGCACTGGACCTTCGTACAAACACCGATCGGGCTTGCTGAGAGCAATGAGTTTTCTGTGAGTGGTATCAACAGCCTTCATCAGATCGATAGGAAGTCGATCAATGAGTGTGAGCTCTCTTTCCGAGTATTTCCTTCCGTGAAGAATCCTATCAGCGCGATCGGCTAGTCGGTCAACTACGCGCTCATAAGCTACGACGTGCGCCAGAGCGGAGAGCTCGGGGACTGGGATGGTGGCGAGTCGTCTAATATGTTTGTCTTTTACCTCTGCCTCGGCTGCTGCTTTTACGAGCTCTTCCGTGACAGTTTCTTGAACTTCTCGAGTCGCACGAATGGGTTCATTTTCGTGTACGGCATCTCTGAAAATTTGCAACGCCTTTTCAGCATTTCCCTGTCGGGTCAGCCCCTGCCGAACGCCGTCAGGTCGAATGACGTTTCCTTCTTGACCAGTACCGGTTTCCAACTAAGCCTCTTGCCTGCTCGTAGACGTTTCAATTTGGCGCCAAGATAGCGGACTTGCTCTGTCTAATCCAATATCTCGGCGAAAATTTTACTGTAAAGCTTCTTCCTCGATACACTTTTCTTGTGGATATCTCAGTCATTATTCCTGTTCGGGACCGGCCGGGCATGCTCCTCCGGGCAGTACGTTCTGTTCTTGAGCAGACATATCAACAATTCGAGCTGATCGTTGTGGATGATGGTTCCTCCGTAAGTCTTGAGCAGGCTCGTTTAGAAGTGCAAGACCACGGACATAGGTGGATAACCCAGGCACCTCAGGGGGTCTCTGCTGCTCGAAATCGCGGGGTCGAAGAGTGCAAGTTTGATTGGATTGCGCTTCTTGATTCGGATGATGCTTGGAAGCCTACAAAGCTTGAAGAGCAGGTTCGGTTCCATGTGGAGAATCCCGATATTTCCATCTCACAGTGCGAGGAGGAGTGGTATCGGCATGGAGTACGGGTCAATCAAAGGGCTATTCACAAAATGCCAAGCGGAGATGCTTTTTCGAAATCATTGAAGCTCTGCTGCATTAGCCCATCGGCCGTACTTTTAAAAAAGGATCTCGTCCTTCGCCTCGGAGGCTTTGATGAGCAAATGGCTGTCTGCGAAGACTACGATCTTTGGTTGAGAATCACTGCCCTACATCCTGTCGGCCTCATCGAACAGCCGCTCGTTCAGAAGTTTGGTGGCCATGATGATCAGTTGTCAAAAAGTCAACCTGCGATAGATCGGTTTCGAGTTTACGCAATCGCTAAACTACTGAGGGGAGAGGGGTTAACGGATGCCCAAATCGCCTTAGCTAAAAATGAAGTGATGAGAAAGCTCGCAGTTCTCTCTCGGGGGGCAAAAAAACATGCTCCATCGGATTTTGAGCGTTATGAAAAGATAAGTGATGCATTAACGCAGGGGGACTATCTCTCTGGATTTAACCATTCGAAAGGTTTGCTTGGAATGAGATAAGAATTGTCCTAAGGTATCTCCCGTTCCGTTGAGATTTTGATTCTATATCGATCCTCAAAAGTAGTGACACGAAAGTGTCGGTAGTTTTGAGGCGCGCTATAGCTTCCAGCGGGAGAACAACGAGCATTCATCAAAAACAGTACCTCGTCGTGCTATTATTTTTGGTGAATGCTCTAACTGTGAGTATTAATTAAAGAGAATTCATGAATAATTTAATACAAAAGTCATCCAAGTATTTTCCGAGATGTTTCTTTTCCGATGCATTTCTCGTCTTGGGAATATTCTTCTCTCAATTCTGCGGTATTGCCTTGGCTGATGACTTGTCGTTTTCGCGACAAGAGGTCTCACTACAAGATATGACGAGGCTTACGAGGTACTTTGGATTATCTAGTGCAGCGAAGGACTCGGAGGGGTTAGCGGGATTTTCTCTTGAAGCTTTTAATAGAGCGAAAATTAAAAACACTCTTGGTTCGTACTCGGGAACATTTAATCTTACCAAGTCTAATAGCTTTAATGGTGCAAGTTGCACCCCAACATCTTCTTTCCCGGCTCTCTTTACGGTTTCTGGTCCGAAGAAGAAGCCGCAAGGTCAGCTTGGCAATATTCCGATTGCCTTTTCAGGGCGTGCGACAAAGTCCGGCGCGAAGTTGCGAGGAACGTTTACTTCGGATGGAATAACTCGAAATTACACCATGCTGATTTCGAAGGTGAAAAAGACAAGCGCGAAGCTTACCTTTACCGAAGTTTTAAAAAGCGGAAGCTTGAAGGCTTGTTTGTTCAAACATTCTGGTGTGTTTTCTCGAAGTTAGAATACGCTCCTTGCTGAGTAAGACGACAGGGCCGGTTCTCGGTTGTCGGGGGAAAAGGCCATCCTCTTGCGGATTTTTGATCTCTGTAAGAGGTTGATCCTTCCGAAGTTGATTTTTTCCCGTCATGACGTGAGAATTTTGAGATATGCCACAAGAATTTCATAGCACTACAATCCTTGCGATCCGACGCTCCAATTCTTTGGTGATGATTGGAGATGGGCAGGTCACATTGAACAATACTGTCTTTAAACAGGGAGCAAAGAAGGTACGAACCATGCAGCAGGGAGAGATCCTCGCTGGTTTTGCTGGATCTGCTGCGGACTCGTTTACCTTGTTCGAGCGATTCGAAGGGAAGTTGAGCGCACATGGTGGGCAGCTCAGCCGTGCTGCGGTCGAACTCGCTAAAGATTGGAGAATGGATCGGGCCCTTCGTCGATTAGAGGCGATGCTTATCGTTGGAGATGCTGAGAACCTATACCTCTTATCGGGCATGGGGGATGTTATCGAACCTGACGATGGGGTGCTCGCCATCGGGTCTGGCGGTAATTTCGCTCTAGCGGCAGCTCGTGCATTGCTTCGGAACGAACAGAGCTCGTCTCTGCCGCTTCGAACTATCGCCGAGCAAGCGATGACAGTAGCAGCAGAAATCTGTCCATTTACCAACTCTCATTTCAACATTGAAGAAGTAACAAAAAATGACAAATGATTCGAGGCCTGCGTCTCAAGATGACTCAGGAGAGGGAGCGAAGACTAAGCTTCGGGAGCTGACGCCACCACAAATTGTAGAACGCTTAGATCAATATATTGTCGCTCAGGAGCAGGCGAAGAAGGCAGTTGCGGTTGCGCTACGAAATCGGTGGAGAAGGCTGCAGGTCGATGAGTCCTTCCGTGATGAGATCACCCCTAAAAATATCTTGATGATTGGTCCTACTGGAGTAGGAAAGACCGAACTTTCCAGACGTCTTGCTAAGCTTGCCAGGGCCCCATTTGTAAAGGTGGAGGCGTCCAAATTTACTGAGGTGGGGTACGTGGGTCGTGATGTCGAATCGATTATCCGTGATCTCGTTGAGGTTTCTGTAGCCCTCGTAAAAGAAGAGGAGCAAGAGTTCGTGCAAGAACGTGCGCGTCGAGAAGCTGAGGAGCAGATTCTCGATCTCCTGCTTCCTGGTTCTCGGGAGAGTTCCTCCAGTGATGAGTTGGAAAGAGAGCCGGGGCTTTTTGAGTCTGAAGTAAAGGAATCAAACAGTACCCGAGAGCGTTTGCGTAAGTTGCTTGCCGAGGGGAAGTTTGAAGAGAGGGAAATAGAAGTCGAGCTTACAAAGCAGGTGAGTACCCAGATGCAAGTTCTTGGGCCTCAGGGTTTTGCTGAGATTGAGGGGCAGATTAAAGATCTCTTCAGCAACATGGTGCCGCCACAAAAAGAAAAGCGGCGAATGAAGGTTTGTGATGCTCGTAGCGTACTTACCGATCAGGTTGTTGAGACACTCATTGACCATGAAAAGGTAACAGAGCTTGCGCTTCGTCGGGCCGAACAGAGCGGAATCGTTTTTATAGACGAGATAGATAAAGTTTGTGGCAAGGAATCTGGCGGAAAGGGTCCCGATGTCTCCCGAGAGGGGGTTCAGCGAGATCTTCTTCCTCTGGTTGAAGGCTCTACTGTTGCTACAAAGTATGGCTCTATCAGTACCGACCATGTTCTCTTTATAGCGTCTGGTGCATTTCATATCTCAAAACCAAGTGATTTGATGCCGGAGTTCCAGGGGAGATTTCCGATTCGAGTAGAGTTGGAAAGCCTATCGGCAGAGCACTTTTTTCGCATTCTTTCTGAGCCGCGGAATGCACTTACACGGCAGTATCAGGAGCTGCTCGCAGCAGAAGGCGTGACTCTCCTGTTTGATGATGCTGCATTGAGAGAGATCGCAAAGCTCACTGAAGAGGTGAACCGAACCGCTGAAAATATTGGAGCAAGGAGGCTGCATACAATCCTCGAGAAGGTGCTGGAAGAGCTCTCATTTACAGCGCACGAGAAGCAAGGAGAGACGGTTACCATCACAGTGGATGTAGTACGAGATCGACTTTCTGACATTGTTCAGGATAGCGATCTGTCGAAGTATATTCTTTAGAAAAGGTTTGTCATTCGACGAGATATTCAGAGGAGAATTCCGGGTGAAAATGAGTGAGGTGAAGGTCGGTCGAATTCTACAGGTTACCATTCTTGTTTTTCTTGTTTACTACGCCATCTATGGCATTTCAGAAGGACCATCGGGAACTTCGGCGAATCCTCGGGACGTGGTAACTCGTGGAAGCCTTACACCGGAAGAACTGTCCAATATTAGTATTTTTGAGAACGCGTCTCCAAGTGTGGTGTACATTACAACTATTGATATAGCACTTCGAGGCAACATGTTTTCCTTAACTCCCTTGGAAATTCCAAGAGGAACTGGTTCGGGATTTCTTTGGGATGAGCGTGGATATGTCGTTACAAACTTCCACGTCATTCGAGATAGTGAAAAGTTTCGGGTACGGCTCGCCGATCAAAGTGATTGGGATGCTGAGTTTGTCGGAGCTGAGCCTGATAAGGATATCGCAGTCTTAAAGATTGCAGCGCCAACTTCAAAGCTCCGGGCTATTCCCGTCGGTACGTCGAATGATTTACGAGTTGGCCAGAAGGTCTTTGCCATCGGTAATCCATTTGGACTCGATCAGACGCTTACGACAGGTGTGATAAGCGGTATTGGAAGAGAAATTTCTTCGGCAACAGGCCGCCCGATTCAGGGAGTTATTCAAACCGATGCTGCGATTAATCCCGGGAATTCTGGAGGGCCGCTTCTCGATAGCGCTGGCCGTCTTATCGGGGTGAACACTGCTATCTACAGTACTTCTGGAGGAAGCGCCGGCATAGGGTTTGCTGTGCCTGTCGACACGGTGAATAGAGTTGTTCCTCAACTTATTCAGTATGGGAAAGCGAAGAAGCCTGGACTTGGAGTCGAAATCGTCGATGATTGGATCGCACGAAGGCTTGGCGTGACCGAAGGAGTCTTGATTGCAAATGTTCCTGCTGGAACTCCAGCCAGCCAGGTCGGCCTTCAAGGGACTCAGGTAGACCGTTTTGGTCGGGTTAATCGTCTCGGTGACATCATCCTTCAAATTGATGATATCTCGGTAAATGATAACAACGATCTCTTCAAAGCGCTCGATCGCTACAATGTCGGGCAGGAGGTGAACGTTACTATTCTTCGGGGGAAGGCGAAGAGGAGGGTGAGGTTACAGCTCTGGGACATCTCCTCCTAGTAAAGCCATCAAATTGGCTGATCTCTTCGTCAACTGCGGGCTCGATTCGGTGCGGTATAGCATACCTATTACCTCCCTCATCTTCCCCTTGTTTCCTCGACCTCAGCCCTCAAAAGAACCCACCGCTTCGCGGCAATTTCTTTTGAGAACTGCTATAGACTTAAAACATCTCTCAAC
>JAGRAT010000141.1 GCA_020434495.1 Bdellovibrionales bacterium
GTCCTTCCGGGGGACCTCCCGGCAACTTCAGTTGCCTTCGGTATAAAATGGCGGTTCAGGAATGGTGGTTAGAGTAGGACACTAAACTTTAGTTAAGCGGGCAATTGTCCGAGTTCTTCTAAGTATAGGGCGAACTCCTAACTCGCATTCTGTTAAGGTCCCATGAGGTGATATCGATGAAGAGTACTGAAAAAATAGCACTCGTAGCTCTTTGCATTTCGTTTATCGTTCCGATTCTCGCGTTGGCTCAGTCTTCAACAGTCGTATATCGCGGAATGCAGATGTCTCTTCCTGTCGACTCTTCGGAGCTACAGGATCTCATCCAGAGCCACAATGCAAACGTTGTTGGGGCCTTTATCTCTTCTGAGAACCTAAATACCGTGCACACAACCGAGGCTGCTTATCAGGCTGCGGTTGATGATGAACTTGATAAGATTGACGCTCAGCTTCCCCTTATTGAACAGCTTGGGGCGAAGATTGTTTTGGCATTTGGTTTTCCACCGAACGGATTCACGCCAAATGCGAGCCCACCGCATTCTCGAATGTTCAGCGATCCGACATTACAGGACTGGTATCGTAATATTATGGTAGCCATCGTTCAGCGATATTCCGCCCAGATTCAGAGTGGCCTGATAATCGGTATCGATATCCTTACCGAACCTGCTGATTCAAGCAGTGAACCGAACAACGGTGCTCTTGATTGGTTCGATCTTGCAGACCTCGTCATTGAGGATATCCGTGCAGTAAATTCAGATATTGAACTGATCCTAAAGCCTCTTTATGGCACTCTCGACAACCTAAAGAAGCTGCCGTGCATTAACGATTACACAAACGTACGTCCTGGTGTACATATCTATACCCATTTAAACTACCAGCATACCGGTGAACCTTCCTACGGTTCCTCTCCGTTTTCAATTTCTCGACCTGGATTGCGGCAGATAGAAAACAGAATACTTGATAAAGCAGCGGCGTTTTTGAGAAAGCAACAGAATACCTGTGGTGCAGATATTACAGAGGACATCTATGCCCTTGATTCTGGAGAGATGACCTTTCCTGCATGTGCGGTTGAACAAGATCTTTTTGCCACGGATGTGCTAAATACTCTGGAGCGAAACGATCTCTCTAGTGTCGCAGCGCTCCTGACCAAGGCGCAGTGCAAAGAGCGAAAGCGCACCCAATTACAAGCCTGCAATGGTAAAAGTAAAAAGGCGAAGAGTCGTTGCCGAAAGAAGGCGAACCAAAAAGCAAGGAAATGTCTCGCCAAGGCAAAACGAGAAAGCGGTGGCGGCAACGAGAATGACAATAGTTTAACAGCACAGGTTCGTTGGAAGAACTGGAGAATTCAATCTTATGATGGTACGAAGAATTTTGATGCTCGATATGAGTGTGACCAACAGGGGAATTTTACCCTCGTTGGCCAGACAGATCTTTATACCGCGATAGATACCTTCTTTGCGAATAATGCTCTCTTTACCACGAGCTCTAGCGAATAAAGAGTTGCGAGCGACGAGTTTCCGCTGAGATGCTCGAATATCGGAAGATCTCGCTCTACTCTTGTGGCTTATTGGCTCTTTTAAGCTTTTGAGAGGCAAGGTATCGTGGTCGAGCTATTCTCGAACCTTTGAGTACCTTGCTGTGACCGGAACATCTCTCAAAAGCAACTTGGCATTTCAATCAAACAAGGAGCTCTGCTTTGGTAGGGTCGTCTTTCTTCTTCCTCCTACTGGAGGATACTGTCGAGAGGACCGCTGCCAGTCATATTTTCACGTTGACCTCATTCCAACAGCTCGTCCACCTCTTGAAGAGTGCGAAGCTGCTGGAGCTATCGGAGCACTCGGTGGCACCTCGTTGGTTATTGATGCTCCAGTGGAGCAGTTGTCCGAGGGGGATGTCCTAAGTCGTATTCGGGAATTTTCCCCAGATCTGATTGTCGTGAGCACAACTTTTGGAACTCTTTCGGCTGATAAACGGTGGGTGAGTCTTCTTTTGGAATCGTTCCCAGGAGTTCCTGTCGCTCTTCGCGGAGCACCTTGTTATGTGTTTCCTGAAGAGATTCTCGAATCCTTCTCGAAGGAGGAGAACGTGTTCTGTCTCCGAGGAGAGTACGAATCTGTTTTTGCAGCGCTCGCTCAAGAGGGGGTTCAAAGAGCTCCCGGAGTCGTCTGGAGAAGAGATAAGAGTGTCGTTTCAAATCCATCTCCTCCGCCTGTTTCAAATCTGGATGAGTTTCCTTTTCCAGATCGTTCTTCCTTGAATCAGTCGCGCTATCGAGTAAAAGGATTACGAGCTCCGCAGGCGACTATTCATGTGCAGCGAGGTTGTCCCTTCCCCTGCACGTACTGCCTTGTACATACGGTGAGCGGAGCCAAGGCAAGACATCGTTCTCCTGAGCATATCGTGAAAGAGATCCGGTCTTTGATGGAGGAGGGTGTTCGATATTTTTACCTTCGAGCAGAAACGTTCTCCCTTAACAAGCGTTGGGCTATTCAACTCAGCAATCTGCTCGCCACCGAATGTCCGGGAGCGCGATGGGTTACAGCGACCAGAGTTGAATGCGTGGATGATGAAGTTGTTGCAGCGATGAAATCTGGTGGGTGTTATGGAATCAGTTTCGGAGTAGATGTCGCCAGTGAAGAAATCGGAAGGTATGTGCGTAAGCCACCTCGCCGTAAGGAAGCGATGGAGGCGATGCGTCTTTGCGACAGGCATGGAATTATTTCTCTTGCTTACATCATGATCGGATTTTTGTGGGAGACCGAGCAGAGCCTCGAAGAGTCGTCTACTTTTATCCGTGAGATTCGTCCGGATCTCGTTACTGTACACTTCACGCACCCTTATCCAGGAACGGTGTATTATGAAGAGTTCGTGAAACAGGCGATTCCGTTGCTTTCTCAGAGAGCTCAAGCGATGCCGGCTCATGAATGTAGTAGCATCTCAATAGCTCGGCTCGGGGCCCACGCAGAAAAGATACGGCGTGAGCACTATCGGAGGCCCTCCGTGTTGTTTTCGCTCGCCAAGAAGTTCGGCAGACATGGACTCCGGCATATCTCTGATCTCGTTCCCTGCACTGTTCCTCGAGAGCAGTACGGATGAATAGGATAGGCAGCTCTATAAAATGGCATATCTGGCTCCTCTCCTTTGGAATCTTCCTTATTGTTCCTCTCGTCTTCTCCCAAACGGCGTCCTTTGATTTTATCAATTTTGATGACGATATTTATGTTGTTAATAACCCTCATGTGAACACTGGCCTGAGCTGGGCAAATATTCAGTGGGCATTCTCGACAACTCACGGTGGGCATTGGCACCCGGTGACTTGGCTCTCTCACATGGTTGATTGTGAGATCTTTGGCCTCAATCCTGGAGCGCATCACCTAGAGAATGTGCTGTTACATGCGATATCTTCGGTTCTCGTGTTTCTGCTATTTCTCCGTTGTACGAACCAGTTGTCTCTGAGTTTTGTTCTTGCATCCATATTTGCAGTTCATCCGCTGCGGCTTGAGTCCGTTGCCTGGGTCAGTGAACGCAAAGATGTATTGAGTATCCTCTTTGGATTGCTCTCTCTCCATTTGTATCTTTCTTTCGTTTCTGAGAGGGAACTCCTCTTCCGAAGGGGGTATTATATCGGGAGTTTTCTCCTTCTCGCCGTTGGGTTGCTCTCAAAGCCTTCTCTTATTGTGATCCCGGTGCTCATGGTGTTGCTTGATTTTTGGCCCACGGCACGTTTAAAGGAGAAGCAAAAACTTGTTATCGACAAGCTCCCATTTTTTCTCTTAGCGCTTGGGTTCGCCTGTATCGTTCTTTTTGCGCAGGAGCAGGAGGGAGGTTTAAAACAGTTGTCCCTCTATCCTCTGGAGAGTCGTATCGCTGCCGCTCTGGTTGGGTTTCTCGCCTACGCCGGAAAGCTCTTCTTTCCAACGGGGATGGGGATTTTTTATCCCTTTCTCGACTACCCGCCGGGTGTGGCCTCGGGGGCAGCATTCGGGCTTATTATTGTCACTATTGTTTGTGTGCAACATCGCTCGAATCATCCATACCTCCTCTTTGGATGGCTTTGGTTTTTGGTAAGTGCTGCTCCAATAATTGGACTTGTTCAAGTTGGCGGGCAGGCTTTTGCTGACCGCTGGAGCTATCTCCCGCATATTGGGTTCCTTCTTGGAATCGGAAGTTATCTCGAGAGTGTTACCAGACAATACAATCTTCTGCTGCTACGTAAGATGTTTTTCCTCCTTCCCTTATTGTATGGAGCTATCACGGTCTCGCAGTTACCGAATTGGAAGAATACGGAAGCCGTTTTTCGACACGCTATTCAGCTTACTCCGGACAACTTCCTGGCCCATATGAATTTAGCAGTAGAGCTTGATAATGGAGGCAGCGCTCGAGAGGCAGAATTTCACTACCAGCGTGCGGTCACACTTCGTCCTCAATATGTTTTGGCACTCGACAATCTTGGAAGCTTTTACGCTCGTCAGGGGGAGTACAAGAAGGCGATTTCGTATTTTGAGAGAGCTCTGGCTATCGCTCCTGGATCGGTAGATGCCCGCTATCATCTGGGGCTTGCGTACGCAAAGTCCGGTAGCGTCGTCTATGCTGCGACCGAATGGGTGCGAGTCCTTAGCTTTGAACCCGAGAATGAACGAGCCAATTCAAGTTTGCAGGAACTCGCATTAAGCGCCTTTGCAGCTCCTTGTGAAGCTCTAGCACCGATTGGACTGAATCGAAGGAGTCTAGTAGAGCTTCGAACTGTCCTTGAGGCTTGGAAGTGGAAGAAGGAGCAGGAGCAAGTGTTCAGAACGCTGTTTTTGGCTGCCGAGTGCTTCTTGAGGCGAGATTGAATCTGTTTTTAGTGGCTACTGCTCTTATATAGTTCAATAAGTAATCTTGCTTCCGTGCCAAAGGTAACGTCCACTGGAATAGTTTATTCAATCGAGGTTTCACTTGAGTTCCCAACCAAATCGTATTTTTCTCGCCCTCTTTTCGCTTTTACTTCCATCTGCAGTCTTCGCTCTTGGGGGGAATGATGGATCTCCGTCAAATCAGATCAATGCCATTACGGCTACGTGCCAGGATACCATTGAATCAGCAGCCCGCGCATTTGTCGCGTCCAGGACTCAAGCCTTGGCTGCTTGTTTCTCCGCGTACATGGATTGTGATGAGCAGGCAAACTCAACCCTCGCGGATCAGTGTCGTGGGGATCTCCTTGAGACTGGCATGGGAGCATGTGCGGTCGATGTGCTTGATTCTGGAATCAGCACTGCTGGTGCAACCACCCAGGCAGTAATCGATGGAGCTTCCAGTGCAGCTCTCGATCAGGCGGTTATAACTTTTGCCACTGCAGTAAAGCCAAACTGCATTGATCTTGCAGCGGATCTCTCGACTAGCGATACGGGACTTGGATTTTCGCCAACTCCTACCAATAACGCAGAGCTAACGGATGCCGTGAATATCGTCCCAGGTGGGATGAGCTGTCAGGCGAATGAACTCGTTCGGAGCGCCTTTCCCCTGGTGGATGATATCGTTGATGGTCTAGTGGCTTTCGATAATACCTGTATCGCTGTCTCGGATGGCGAAGTCCTTTACCAGGCATGTGCCTCCGACACCGATTGTGGCGCGAGCTCTGGGGTGTGTGGGAAGGTGGCATTTGCGCTGAAGAACGGGAGTAACTCCGGATTTCCTTCCTGCCCAACTATTTGTACTCCAGGAGAGTTTCTTGATACTGGAGAATTTGAATGTGCTCCGTGTCCGGCGGGGAGATTTTCATTAACCAGTAACGCCACATCTTGTACGGCGTGCTCGGAGGGGTTTTTTACCGATGCGAGCGGCTCAGCGAGCTGCACTCAGTGTCCGGCAGGAAGATTCACGAGTTCTACTGCGAGCACCACCTGTATCGCGTGTCAAACGGGAAAGTTTAGCTCCTCTCCTGGGGCTAGTATCTGCGAGGATTGCGCTCGAGGGACGTTTGCGGATACCACCGGAACCATTACCTGTAGCACCTGTCCACCTGGGTATATAGCTCCGAACTTGCAGTCGACCGCCTGTGCAGAGTGTTCTGCTGGTACTTTTGCCACGAACTTTGGCTCTTCAGTTTGTACTAATTGTTCTGCTGGAACATTCAGCCTACAGGGTGCGAGTGATTGTGCGGATTGTCCAGCAGGGACATTTTCCGCAGACCAAGCTTCGAGTTGTACCTCGTGCGATGCTGGAAAATTCTCATCCTCTGCCGCTTCCAGTATCTGTACCAGCTGTTCTCCCGGAACCTACTCTCCGGTTGCCGGAGGGACTTCTTGTACGAGCTGTGCGGCTGGAACGGTCAGCGCCGATATCGGATCTATCCAATGTACTCCATGTGCTGTCGGAAAATTTGCTTCCTCTGCGGGCCTCTCTGAATGTAGTTCGTGTGGACCAGGGACATTCAGTCCATCAACAGGAGCTACTAGCTGTTTGAATTGCCCGGCCGGGAGTATTAGCGCAACGACTGGAGCGAGTTCTTGCTCGGCCTGTACTGCTGGAACTTTCGCTGCCGCTTCAGGGAGCTCAACCTGTACCGCATGTTCTGCTGGGACCTTTAACCCGAACAGCGGTGCTACGGCATGTATCTCTTGTCCGTCAGGAAGCATCGCAACAACGACGGCTGCAACTACATGTACCACCTGTGCTGCTGGAACTGTAGCTTCAGAAGCAGGACTCGCGAGCTGTACCACCTGTGAAGCTGGAACATATAGTGCGACAGAAGGTGCGTCGGAATGTTTAGTCTGCGATGCTGGCTCTTTTAGTGCGGAGTCCGGAGCCACGAGCTGTGCTCTCTGTGAACCAGGAACCTTTGCCAATGAGGCTGGAGCCTCAAGCTGTGAGCAGTGTCCGAGAAATCAGGTGGCGGAGGATGCTGGGGCCACGCGGTGCGTGAAGTGCCGAAAGGGGAAGAAAGCCAACAAGAAGCGGACACGGTGCATTAACTAAGGCTCTATTAATTCAGGCTGCCGAAGACCCCGAATCTCCAGCCCTGGATCTCTTGTTCATGCACGTACGTTGCCCCCAATCCGATCTCCTGAAAGTAATCGGAAGCGATTTCTCTACTTAAGAGATCCATACTGAACTCATAAAAGTTGTTAAACTCGAACCCATCGCGAGCAGCACCGTGAAGATCTACCCGCCCAATACCCGGGCGTACTATGAAATTGTTTTTTGTTTCAAAAATGGACAGCGGTTGTTCATAGGCAATTTGATTTCGTGCCACCCAACTATCACTAGAGAAACTTGAAATGTTGGAGTTCGAAGTGGATGCATTTACATACACATAGGAAAGCTTCGATCTTACCAAGAGGACGCCACCGTCATCAGCAACTTCGGGCTGCACTAGAGCTTCAAGCGAAGGAATATAACTCCAGGTATTCACGTCGGGAATGATCTGATCTATTAGTGCATCATCGACTCCGGAAACTCCAAAATCGTAGTCGAGTTCGGAGTATTCAGCTTTGAAGCGGGGGGTGAGCTGCAAGAGATTGTCGAAGAATTTCATTTGGACACCGGTGCCAAGGCCAATTCCCCAGCTTACAAGCTCCAAATTCGCCGGTGGTATGCTTTCTCGAGAATCTTGCTCGAGTTTTAAATACGATGGGGTTATGGCAAGAAGAGGTACGAACTGCAAGTTTGAGTCGCCAATAGGAAACTCCCCAATCACCTTAAAAAGATCGATATCAGCATCCGAGCTCCCTGCGTCATCGCTTTTTAACTTATATATTCCTCCTGAAAAACTATCATCACTAGCAAGAGATACCAGGGCATTTGTAGCCGCCTGATAGCTCTTCCGGGCATCTTGATCGAAGAGCTGCTCGGTCTGTGCCGATGCTCTGCCGAGTAACAGTGGCATGAGCGCTACCATCGCCGCGAAGAAGCGCGTTGGATTACAAAAGGGGCGAAGAACGCGGTGAGGGGATACGCAGAGGGTGAGATTCATATTCTCTATCCTATTTAAAACTCTCGAGATGCCCGACCTCGACTGGGTCAAGGGCATGAGAACTTCTCCGATAAGCTAGCTATCATATTCCCCTTGGCAACTGAGGAAAGAGGTCATTTGTTCAGACTGACCCAAAGTGGTGATTTGCTCTCAAAACTATTTCTGAAAATGGAAGACTTTCGCCACAGTTCGCGCCTGTTTAACGGTAATGTGTGGAGGAATTCCGTGCCATTTTTCTGCCCCCTTTTTCGGCTTTTGCAGTAATGCCTCCCTGCCTTGT
>JAGRAT010000142.1 GCA_020434495.1 Bdellovibrionales bacterium
TAATACGTCATAAAGCAGCCAGAAGAGCGCGAACCCTCCCAAAATGCTCCCAGACATCAGGAGCGCAAAACGGAATTCGCGCGAAATCATGGGCCCCTACTTTCTTTTTGTAAATTTATTCCTTCATTCGATATCCGATTCCTCGAACCGTTTCGATGTAATCGGATGACTCGCCAAGCTTTTTGCGCAGACCTGCAATTTGGACATCGATCGAACGTTCGGTAACTGGATAGTCGTCACCATGAACGGTCTCTACAATTTGTTGCCGGGTGAATACCCATCCCGGACTTTTCGCGAGGAAGTGAAGGATGCGAAACTCCGTCGCGGTAAGATTAAGTGCTGAGTCAAAGAGGTGGGCTTCATGCTTGCGAGGATTGATGCGTAGCCCGTGGATGGACACTGCTGTTGGAACGCCATCGGTGGGTTCTTGTGATTCAGTAGTCCTCCGACGAAGTACAGCTCTTGCTCTTGCTACCAACACCCTGGGGCTAAACGGCTTTGTGAGATAATCATCAGCTCCAAGTTCGAGACCGGTCACAACATCGGTTTCTTCCCCGCGAGCGCTGACGATGAGGATAGGTATATTCGCTAATGCTGGGTTGCTCTTAAGCGAGCGACAAACATCGAGTCCGTTCATTCCAGGAAGCATGAGGTCCAAAAGAATGAGATCTGGTCGTTCTTGAGTTGCCGTGGACAGAGCCTCTTCCCCGGTTCCCACCATAAGGACTTCAAAACCTTCACGCTGGAGGTTGTACTGGATAAGCTCGCGAATATCAGCTTCATCCTCAACTACTAAAATTCGTTCCTTTGGCATGAGTTTTTCCCAAGTTAGTCAATCAGGTTAGTAAACACGGCACGCTCAACTGCCTGAGCCGCCCACTACTGCGAATAAATCCTACTGCGAATAAGCCCTCTACTCTGAATAAACTGCATCAAAGCGGGTCGTAGAAATGAAACATCACTTGGGCCCACGTTATACACAAACTGGCACAGTTAATTAAGTATTTGTTTTAGGTGGACTAAACTTTTTTTCTGAAAACAGCTAATTATTAGAAATTATTCAGCGTTCGATTTAATTGGTGTGAGCATAGGGGAGTCCTTTCGGTGCTCTTCTTGCCTGTGTCGCTCGGGATTCGATCCACGAGGCTTCCCGGCATTCCGATGTTTTATAGAACCGATGCCTATCAGGGGTTGGGTGGAGTGCTGAGAATCGGTCCTTCGATTTGCGGGATCGGTTTTGTCGTAAATTCCTACGATCTGTTTCTTCTTATTAATAGCGATAATCCAAGGGCCTTTCGCTCTATAGTTTGTCCCTGGTTCTTGTTGTGTGATGAACCCCCGTGGGACATGAACGACATCGACCCAAGCGGTAGATTCAATGAGTGCGACAATACGCTTCAGTGCGTCAAAGAGGGTGAAGCGAGCTGGAACTTTTTCTGGAATTTCTCTGGAATAAGGCATCCTCTCTATGAACTTTCGAACCACCGTTGGATCGAGAAGGTAGCTGTCCCCTTCGAGTTTTATAAACCCATAGCCCCGACCTTTAGCGGACAGTGACATGCTTCCAAATCGAGGTCTACGTTGTTGAGCTCTCAAAGAGTCGGTTTCTCGGATGAGGAACTCGTGGAGGTTTTTCCCTCGTAATCCATAGAGAGAAATGAGTTCTCCGTTATCGCCTTGAACGATGACGATATCTCCATAAATGAGAAACCACCCTTTCTTGAGAGATCTCGTATCCATGGGGACGAGGAGTTTCGTTTGGTTTGGAATCACCTGTGCCTTCTTCCAGATTTCGCAGAACGCTGGCACTGCTTGTCGTGCTGCAAACTGAATCTTTGAGAACCGTTTTGGAATGCTTCTTGACTGTTGTAAGACTCGAGCAAGCTTCTGCAGTCCAGCATTGTCGACAGCAATAGGTTGTTTACGTGTCTGAAACTCAACGACTAAGCCCTTTGCTCCTACATGTGCGGTGACCCCGTTTGTTTGCTCAAAGATGGGATCGCGCATATGGATGTAGTTCACTGCCTCCAACAGGGACCCGCTGAAACGCGCGATATGTTGAGTGACCACCGAAGAAGAGTCGAGCTCAAGAAGTCGCCCACAAAGCAGCACCTTCCCATCGAGTAAATACTTCGTTTCTCTATTGAGGGATTGGAAGAGTCGCTTCTTCAACTTCTCATCGGTTGGGAGTGTTACCTCTGGTGATGCTTCCGCAAAACCTTTGTACCAGTTCTGGTACCCAATAAGGAGATCGGATAAGGCACGTTCATCAACAAATAGGCCTCCGGTCAGCAAGCGCATCTTGTGAAATCGAGTTTCCTCCGAAAGGTGCTTTTTTGAATCCAGGAGAAATTTAACAACGGACTCATCTGCAGGGGCCGTTCTTTCTGTCGAACTGCTTTCCTCAATATGGTCCTCATCGGAGAATTCAACATCCGACTGATTCTCGGCCACTTCTGGGTTAGTAGTCACTATGTCTGTGTTTTCCTGCGCGGTACTCATGTCCTGCTCTGTACTCTCGTTCGGTATACCCATTGATCTCCCGTTCACTCCGTGGTCTCCTTTCCTAGCAGATTTAGCGTCCCGAATCGAGGAGATAAGATGGCTCGAGAGGTCATAGCGAACATTCTGGTTACTCAGGCCGACGGAAAAGAGGAAAGGTACGTTCTACGTGACCAGGAGGAGCTCAGGATAGGCCGTGAGGAAACCAACGATATTATGATCAGCGAAGCTGGAGTATCTCGATTTCATGCCTCGTTGGCGGCATCGACCAGCGGAGTAGTGCTCTCGGATCTCGCGAGTTTAAATGGGACCTTTGTAAATGGACTGAAACTCTCTGGAATGAGAGATGTGAGTTCTTCAGATTCAGTCCAGGTAGGAGGAGCCCGAATCAGATTGGAGCTTGCATCGGATGTCGTCGGGGGGAATCCTCGTTCTACAAGAGCTCGAGCGATGACCGCTCAGATGAAGCCAGTTTCTGTGTCAGTCTTGGTTCTTCGATTGGGTAAGGAAGGGGAGAGTGACTCAACCCTAGAAAAGTCAGTGCTCACCAGTTGGATCGAGTCAGTGAAGAATATCGTTACGGAATTCGACGGCAGCATTGATAAAAGAATCGGGAACATCGTGGTATCGCTATGGGTTGGAGATGATGCGAGAAATCAAGCGCTTCGCGCTCTGAGAACCTATCAGCGGGTTCAGGAGAGCACCGATGCGTCGGCCCCTGACTGCCGTGTATATGCTGCCTTGGCTTCGGGGATTGGGCTGCAGGGAGCCGCTGGAGCGGACTCGTCTGGAAAACGTTTCAACATCGTTGGGGACCCCGTGAATATCGCTTTCTCGGTAGCAGAGCTCCACGGAGAGACCGGTTACCCAGTGCTCATAGATAAGACGACTGGGGAGCATATAAAAGAACAGGTAGATCTTGCACCTGTTGGGAAGTTGAGAGAGTTTCCGGACCCGCTGTTTACTATTGTTAGCCTCTGATTCTGTTAGCCTCTGATTCTGTTAGCCTCTGATGCTGTTGGCCTCTGATGCGGGCAGCTCGGCAAATCTATTCCCTATCTTTGACCTTCGTTCGCGCCGCTTTCTTTTCAGATTGAGCACGCTTATCGGAGAGTATCTTCTCTTTTGCTCGTTTTGAACGTTTTCGCTTCTGTCTGCGAATTCTCTCTCGTTCTTTTTCTTCTTTGCTTTCTTTTCCGAGCAGTGCAGTCTCAATCTTCATGCACAGAATACGCCTTGCGAGAAAGCGATTCATAGCGAGAGAACGATTGGACTGGCAGCGGACCTCGGTTTTGCTCGGGATGTGTTTTAACCAGACGCAGTTCGATGTTTTGTTAATCTTTTGCCCGCCTTTCCCTCCCCCACGTATGAACTTCTCTTCAATTTCCTCTTCGCGAATCCCCAGCCGCTCCATCCAAGCATGAAGTTCCTGTTCTTTGACCTCACTGACTGGGTACTTTCCCATATCCCGTTAGACTCGTTCTCTAGTAAGGTGAAGCTTTGGCTGCTTGGCGCGATCCGGAGATTAAGGTCCCAGAATTCTGGACTTTGATCGATCCTCCGCCGAGGCCAAGGAGGAGCGATTGCCCTGAGAGGAAAAACTCACTGTTGAGTTCGTAGTCGAGTTTTGGGGAGTTAATAAGATCCTGGAGATTAAAGGCGAGTTTTAGATGGCTGAGCTCCAACTTCGACGTCACTTTTTCTGATTCGAGGGCTCCAAGCCGAAAATTCTCGTTACTGACCGCCTTTCCGAGGCGTATCCCATTTAAGGAGAGCTCGTGAACCATCCCACTTATCGAAAGTGGTTCGTTTGTTACGTTGCTTATACGGGTGGTGACTGTCAGGGTTGTCTCGAAGAGGGCGACCTCTCCAAACTGTACATCAACAAGGCTGACATCTGGAGGTGTCCGGTTGATTGACGAGCATCCACTTGCCAAGAGGAGTATGGCAAGAAGGGAGAAAGCACGTTGAAGGCAAAGTGACTTCGAATAGAAAAGTGCCTTAGAATAATCAGGAATACGACTTTGGATGCTCATTAATGAACTGTCATATCACTGATATGAATAAGGGGAAACTCTGGAATGGTTACATCGAAAAATACACCGTTTTCAGTGACAAAGGTGTATGTCCCAAGCATTGAGCCTATTGGGTCGTGAACGATAGTCCAACTCTCGTATTCAAAGGCTTCGCCTGGCTGCAGAACCGGTTGCTCTCCAATGACCCCTTCACCCTTTACGTCTGCTATCTGGCGACCACCGGAAATCACCTTCCAGTGGCGATTGATGAGTTGGGAGGTGACGTCTCCAGTATTTACTATTCTCACCCTATAGGAATAGGCAAAGAGTGATTTGGCCTTTTCGCTCCTTTCTGGCAAAAAAGTCGGGCTAGCCGTAACCTCTATCCCTTCGGTAGTTTGTGAGTACTCCTCTTGCCCTTCCAGGGGGGTATCCTCGCTAGAAAATCGACTGTCTTTCATAAAATGCTAGGTATAATTCGCTTGGTATATTTCAGGGTCCCTATATTTCACGGCCCTTATATTTCACGGCCCCTATATTTCGGCCCCTATATTTCAGGGCCACTATATTTCAGGTCCACTATATCTTGCTGGGATTTTGTCCCAAAGATTTGCCTTCAAAATTGCTCATCAGCTATCTTACCAGACTCTAGCATTGCTGATAACCGATAATAAAGGAGTGAAAGATGGGTAAAGGTGATATGCGAACGAAAAGAGGGAAGACCAAGCGAGGAAGCTATGGAAAAACTCGACCCAAGCCAGCAAGTGTTCGCTCGGAGCAGAAGAAGAACGAAAAGAAATAAAATTTCGGAAGGGTTTTTCATTCCCTCTTAAGAGAGAGTCTTCAGAGATGACCTTCTTACTTATTAGTAGAAGCTCATCCTTGACTGATCTCCCTCTTGCAGGCCTTTTAAGCATTCCTTGAGGGCTGACCGAATCACGTGGAACATTACCGTTGGATTGTAGTCGGCTTCTTTCATCGCTTTATCTGAAATTTCCACATAGAGTACGCCCGGAGGAGCTCCGTTTCCAAGCCCTCCTCGCACTTGTGTGATGTGCGCTCCAGTTACCCCTTTTCCTTCATGAACAAATGGGGCTGTTGAATGGATCGCATCAAGAATTCCATTTCGGGCATCTAGAAGGAACTTCTGATACCTTGGAAGAGGTGAATCTCCAAACCGAAGAGCTGCTTGCAGTCGGAAATCATTTTTTCGTTGGAGATATAGACATCCCCGAATAGCACCGGTTTCAGGTATCCCTCGTTGCAGCAATAGTTTGATGGCATCGAGTGCAGTTTTTGAACGCTCGAGTTCACGGTGAATTGCGATGAATGCCTGCTGCACAGATTCTGGGCAATGAGCAAGATGAGGGTTTGATTCTGGCAGGACCGGGCCTTCGATAACCGGTTCTTTGCGGACAATGATGTACTCGTGGAGATCGCCAAAATCTGTCGCTGAAGTTTTCTCCTCAGCGATAGTCTCTGCCTTAAGATGAAGTTCGGTAAAGACCTCAGCGCCGAGAATTGGCTTGAGAGCAGACTCTTTTGCTGCCCACTGCTCTTCAGCATCTGGGAAGTAGCTCGGCTCTTGAGCTCGGGCGAATAGTTCTGAAAGTTGACAGATATCCGTTAGGTGGAACTGCTCTTTGAGATCCACTTCTGCTAAGAGATCTCTCTGAGGTCTTGGTAACAAGGATTGCTTAATCTCCCTCGACATTTCGAGTTCACGAGCGAATCGCGCTCCAATCTGTTGAGGACTGATTTGAAAGTAGTTTTGAAGCTCTCTGTCGAAGTCGGCCCCCTTTGTCTTGTGGGTCGAGAGCGCTTGGGAAAAAAGTTTGGGGTAGTTCCAAGCGAGAAGTGATATTCCAAGGGTTCTAAACAGAGCCCCTTCGTGAGCGGTGAGAATTGGTTTGTCGAGTTCTTCCGCAATTGAAGCCGCGGATTCTCCCCCAATTCTTGCTATTTCGTGAACGAGCTCTTGGCTAGGGGAGGATTCTCCAGCTCGGTGAACCGAGTAGTCGCCAGGTTCAAAATTAAATACCTCTTTGAGCTGTTCCTGCTCTAGTGATAACAAGAGATCCAGCGGATCAAATCCACTTTCTTCAGGATCGGAGTAACGCTTCAACCGTTTCGAAACGGTAAAGAAAAGACCTGGATCTTTTTTGAGATCGGAGAGTAGGGTCTCTGGATTCTCAAGATAGTGATCATTATGAATGTTCGCTTGAATTCCAACGAGGAGGTCTGCATGGACTGGTAGCCAACCGTGCTCAAGGTGCTTCAGGGTTTCCCTGGCGCGATCGGAGACCGTGCCAGGTGAGGGCAGCGGTATTCGACTAACGCGATACTGTGATTGGCGTCGTATAGCCATGCTGAGATTGAATCCTCAAATCCTGAGCAGAAGTGCCCCGTACATCACGGAGTCCTGCTCCTTAGGTATCGACGGATTAACTAAAAATATGTAGCCAAATAGGGTGTTTGGTGACAATTTCTGGGTGGAAGAGTCCTCGATGGTGCCAATTGAGGGCGGGGCATAGGATTTTTTCTTACGAATGAAGCGCTTAGGTGAGGGAGGGAGGATTATGAGAGCCATTTTCGTAGCAGCAATCGCCGTTCTGTTACTTTACGGACCTTCAAAGAGTTTAGCTTATGAGTCATGCGAAGAATGCCATCGCGATCATAAGAGCGTTTGCGAGGGGGAGTGCCCTCCAGGGGACGACCACGGATCTTGTCTGAAGGAGTGTGCTCGCTCGAAGTGTGGAGAGTACTGCGGTGCAAAGAAGGGAAGTAAGTGTAATGTTTGCCGAAATCAAGCGGTAGATTCCTGTCCGAGGAAGTGTCAAGGGAAGCTTGCAAAAGATGCGAGCTTCGAGGCTCGCCGGGCATGTGCCAGTGCCTGTATCCAGGATTCGTGTCAGAAGCCTTGTAGCAAAGAGGATCTCCCTTTGGGGAAAGAGCAGAAAACACCAAAGGGAAAGAAGCGAGAAGGGAAGAAAGACTGAGCTCTCATCCGCTAGCTTTCTTCAAACCGGTTCTGTTCAACATTTTTTCTGCTCTGCTCGGGATTAAATATTTTGCCGTTAATCGCGATATACACACCAGGCGGCAGGATCTGAACGGCTGTGATCGCACATCCAATATTGAAGACGGCATCACTTTCATGAAACTGAGCCGGATACATTGAGCCAGTGAATACTATTGTTTTCCCTGGAATCCCCTGGAGGTGCGTAGCGGTAGTGACCATTGTATCAGTGCCGTGAGTAATGAGGATGTTTGAAGCGACATCATCTATTACCTTCTTTCGAATGAGCTCCCTGTCTTCGTCCGTTAGGTCGAGGCTGTCTTTTTTAAGGAGGGATTCGACCTCAAAATCAAGAGCAACGTTTGACCGTTCAAGCACTCCCCGAGCTTGAGGGTCGCCGACCTGGTACTCGCTCTTCTGATCGAAGTACACTTTGTCAATCGTTCCACCGGTTGTGAAAATTTTGATGTGCATATCCCTACTTGTAATGGTTGTCTTTTCCGATTGTGGATAATACCGAATTTCATTGTTGAAAGACATCTGCCATTCTTACCGGAGGAACTTGCTATAGCAGGAGACCGGAGGGTCTCCCCAGTAATAAAGAGCGCTTCTCTTGAAAAACACTGCGTCAATCCAAAGGATTGACGCTGCTTTGATTCATGAGAACTGC
>JAGRAT010000143.1 GCA_020434495.1 Bdellovibrionales bacterium
CCCCCAAGTACACCGCTCGGTGTTCTCTCTATGTAGCGGCTACGCCAATATTGCTGCCCCTTAAAGGGGCGTTCTCCAAATGGATTTGAACCATCTGCCCCGCAGGGAAAATGCTGCTTCAAACCAAATCACGCAGTGATTTGGAAATCCATCCGGGCTCAGATTTTTCCACTCGGCGTTCCCGCCCATGGGGCGCGCCCCCTCTCGCGCTAGTCGCGCGTTCACCCCCAAGTACACCGCTCGGTGTTCTCTCTAGGTAGCGGCTACGTCAATATCGCCGCTCCTGGCGTCCCTTGTATCTTCATTCTCCTGAAGTGGAAACAAAATCTTCAGGGCACCGATAAGTACGAAGCGAAATCGTGATAGGATTTCCCCACTAAAATAGCGCGTTCAATTGATATACGTTTATGAAAATTCGAAGACTTCTTGTTCTCTCATCGCTTTTTTCACTCTTCATACACGGTCATACCCTGGCTCAGCGGTACAGCGCGGTACAGGTAGAGTTTCCGGAAAGTTGCCACTCCTTCCTTCCAAGCTTAGCTTCCGAAGACGGAAGGGTTTTCGGAATGTGTGCACCGAAGCCGTTTGCGGGAACAAGTCGCAACTATGTAGGGATCTGGACGCCTGAGCAATTTGTGGAGATTCCAGATCTTCAGGTTTTTGACATCGAGCAAAATGTTTCGGGGGCATTTCCGAACGTTTCATTCGATGAAAATGATACCATCCGAACCATTTCGAGTGAGGTCTGGAACAACGGTCTCAAGGACTATGACCCAGACTATACATACGGACGAAGGTTTTTCCTAAACGAATACGTGATCTCGACAGGGGAGCTTAACAAAACGTTTATTGGTGAAACCTCTTGGGGACCGCTCACTGTTTCCGGAACTCCAGGAATCTCATTTTGGAACCTTCAACCGGACGGGACTTACCTGGCCCTCTCAGATTACGGCAGAACAGATGCATTCATTGATGATCCGTTTCAACCACAGATCGTGCGTCCCGATACAACCATCACGCACACTACTCAATATGAGTCAGTAAAATTACTTGGTCGGAACATTCGTCTCCTCAAGAACGGTTTAACATACAGCCGATTTAGCGCTTCACCAGGTCAGCCCGATATTGCGGGACGAATTTGCGATGCAGAGAGCTGCGAGATTCTTCCTTTTCAAAGATTTAGAGGCTATGTATGGGAGTCGAACAAGCAGGGGTATTTAGCCGGTCAGCTCCACAGAATCACCGATTCCTCCGTCGCAGACGAAGCAGCCGTATGGATTGGAAACTCATCGGGGGAACTTTCTGGGAATAGCAAATACCGGTATCAATGGTTGGGACTGCCGCGAAACATTCCACGAGCAGGCGTTTACTCTACTACCTCACTAGCTACCGATATCAGTTCCAATTATGTAGCCGTTGGATTAGGACCAAAGAATGAACCCTTGATTTGGGCTCCGAAGGGACAAGGAAAATCTCCGACAAACTGGAGACCAAGACACCTCTGGCGCTATATTCGAAAAGTTACGCCGGTGGGCATAAGAAAAGCTTATCTTGGGATCTTACGGATAAATGACTGTGGACACATTCTTGCTATAAACTACTATCAGAAAAATGACGGCCAGAACTTAGTATTCTTGCTCACCCCCGACAAACTGACCTGTCAAAGGCATTAGATCTGCCAATTTTGGGCGGCATACTCTCAAATGGCACGCCATTTCCTTCTTGGACAATAACAGCTTCATGTTGGCTGAAGGTATCAGCACCAAACAGTTTGATCAGGCAGTGGACTCTCTTAACGAGCTATTTGGGGCGTTAGGTATCGACGCGATCGATCATTTGCGCGCAGCTCTCTCCATGACGGGACAGGCTGTTGAGCATCAGAACGCCGATAACCTTCTTGATTCAATTACCCTAGTAACCGGCGCAAATGCCAATTTAGATTACATTGGAAACGGTGATTTTCCTGAGATGTTCAGAGGATCCGTAACCGCTATCAAACTTGAAAAGCTGAGAGACAGTATAAAAACCGCTAACGGTCTATTGCTCCGCGAAAGAAGTGGAGACGCTGTGAAGTTGCTGAACTCAAGCCTCAGAGATTTTCAGGGTATAATGGAAACCTATCAGCGAGAGTCCGACTTCAGCGCTCTAGTGTTACCAGGAGCGAGTTAAGAGGCCCTCCCCCGACTCTTCGGATCTGCTATCATACCTAGGTTTACGTTTCCCATTTTTCCAATCAGGACACCTCGGGCTCGTTTAAAGCTTCAAAGACATTCAACCTTATTACTTTGATTTCCATCTGGCATCGCGGTTTGAAGATATCTTGTCAGAGATTCGAATTGTAGAAATCGTATACTTAGCGGACGTTCAATTCGTCGAAGATGGGACGAAGTTTTACCAATCTATAGGGAGCGTCTCGCTCGTCTGGTTATCCTGTTGTTGTACCAAAACATCTCGCCTACATGAAAGCTTGGCCAAAATTCTGCCACCATACAGCTGTGATATGCATCCTCCGCGAACAAAATTGATATCCAGGTCCTTATCGAGAGTCTGCTTACGATACCATTTACACAACCTCCGGCTGAGATTGGGTCCCGCGGGCGCTGCTCCCAGAACTTTGTGGCATTGCCAATTGATTCCATTTATCTCCGAACACTGGACATATCCGTAGCCATTTTGGCAGTCCACGTCGTCGCTGAATTGCTCCCATTGGGTTGCGCAACCAGGCTGCTGACTACAGTACCGGTCAAATTCTTCTATTTCGAGTCTGAGCTCATCAAGCCTATCCTCATGCTTGAGAGCACACTCACCAACGACATGATTAATGGCGTTTTCTTGATCAGTTGAGGTGGTAATGGTCGTCCCGACGACCTCTTTCCTGAAAGTGAGCGATCCAGAGCACGTGCTCTGCTTATTGATCGTTGCCGAGGTTCCTGCCCAAATTTCTTCACTTAGTGAAGGAGTAGCTGAGACAAGAAGAGAAACTAGGAAGAAAACGAGAAAACTTTGAACGCGATTCGAAGACCTTCGACATCGAAAAAAATCAACAATACTCCTGTTCATAGCACTTCCGTCCAAAGCGCCCCTTAACACTTCTGTGCGAATCCAGCCTGAAAGGACCCTCTGGCAACTAGTCCTGGCAAAACTCGTTATTCAGATTAAAACTTGAGAGGATATCGAGGTTCATCTTCTCCAGCACATCTGCATCGTCATCATGTTATGCATGGTGGCATAAGTGGCGTGACTTTATGAAACTAACAGCATCTCCCCCTGCTGTCCCCTTCTTGCCGACCCTTGATTCATCAGAAAAACTCCTAGCAACGCTCCCAATTGAGATTTCTACGGATATCCTCGACCCACCAACCTCTCATAACTACAGATACTGAAGAATTCTCTTCTTAGGAGGTATATGGGGAACTCACGCGAAGGGGTTGGAAGTAACTCTGTAGTTCAAGAACAACCTTCACTTGAAGATGTTGGAGACGCCCTCGGGAAACTCCGAACCCTCCTTGCCAAACAAGAGACTCCATCAGATTTCGGGAACGCACTCGTTGATCTCGTAGAGAGACATATCGTTGCTCAAGTAGGAAGCGAAGCGAAGGCAGTCTTCAATGAGGCAAGAGCGGTTCAGCTCCTTGAAGACCTCGAACAATCACGAGATGTACAGAAAATCATAACGATAACGGAACAGCTAGAAACACTGGCGAAAGAAAACCCCGAATACGTGGAGAGATTCGCCGAGAGAATGTCAGAGAAACTAAGAGAGGAACTCGCTCTTCCATCCTATCGCCAAAACAAAGAGCTCATTGGTTCAATCGGATCATCTCTCATGACTATGGAAGCAGAAGATTCAAAAGCACTGGGAATCCTTATTCATCTCTACGTGAGACGGCCCCCGGAAGAGTGCCCGGGGATTCTTCAATATCTCGTCTCAAAGGGGGAACGGACAACACAATCTCTTGGAAACCAGCTGAAATTTGACGATCTTGATCCTGTCTCTCGGGCGCGAATATGCCTCGCACTTTCCGAAATTGGTAACGTTGAATCCTTAAATATTCTCCGAGAAGAGACGGAAACAAGTAGAGAACCTGAGCAGAGGCTTATAGCGTTAAACATGCTTGCACATGCAGCTATGAAAGGTTCTCCCTATGATTATGACAGCCTACTCCCTCTGTTAACAGAAGTGTGCGAGGCGTTTGCTGAGGTAGCAGAGATCCGTTCAGGGCCAGGCAAAAAGTCATTCTGCGTTGATCCGCTTAGCAGTCAAGTATCGGCTCACGAGGTGCTTTGGCGACAAGATATCCAACACGATTATGCGAGAGCTCTCGCCAGCTTCGGATCCGACGCCTCCATAGCTACTCTTACCGAGGTTCTCCGTAACTTTGACGAGATAGAAGTTGCAGACTTGGCCGGCATGATTCTCGGAGTTCAATCTCGGCGTTCGACCCCTCTACCGCACTCGATAGACTTATTGAGGAAGGAGAACTCGGGACAAATGGGGGAGTTTCTGAATTACAATTTGAAAGAGGATGGTATACCAATCGAGCAGAGCGAGAGCACGCATTTAAGACTCGTCAACCGATGTCACACTTCATCTTGGACATTCATGCCGAACTCCCAGAATCCTGTCCTTCACAACTTGAGAGAAAGTTTGATCCCAGTACGAGAACAGAGACCGTTACCTTCACCAATATGAAGGGCCAGCAGGTTGTAGCGATGACCTCGACCACTCGCGCCACGGAGGAAACGAGGCATTTCCAATTCGAGGGGGGAGAAATTCAGGTAATCGGCCCCTCAGGACAGCAGAACTCAGAGACATTCTCTGATGTTAGAAAGTTTATGACGAGCTTTCAGTCTCATTTCTTTTCTGGAATCTGAGTAACCGCTTTTTCCTCCAAAGGACTCCTCTCCTTAAGGCCACAACGATATAAGGGAAAGAGGCAATAACGAGACGACGCCTTAAATCCTTGCGGAATATATGACTAAGAACTCACGCTTCCCTACAATACTTCTGTTCTTTCGTATTGGGAGAGGAGATTGGAAAATATTGCGGGGGCAAATATTACTCGTGCATCAGGTTGTGAGCCGACCACCACGACGAGTCTTCGGTTGGAGATTCCGCGAGAAAAAGCAGAGTTCACTCTCAGCATCCCTGCTGACACGCCACCGACCCTTTGGCTTACGGTAACTCCACGTCTTGAAGAAGAGCTCCGCGCAGCTCTTCGCTCTCAAGATCCCCCCGACACAAAGGGAGCTGTCCTCCGCTTTTTGTCAGAGTCAATGAGCTTCCACTCGACCGCTGAAGAGCCATCGCCAGAGGAGATTCGCGCAAAATGGAAATACGAGCTCTTCGATCAGCTAAGAGGGAATGAATCTCGCTCCTTTCAACTCACTCACCGAATGGTGAAACGGATGTTTGCTGATGCCGAGCTATCAGAATCAAACAGATGGCTTGCGACCTCACTGAATTTAGAGGTGGTCAATCAAAGTGGAGATCCGATCATCCAGCTCGGTAAGGAATCAAACGCCTCACTCGATCAATTACCAGAAGAAGTAGAAAGACTCGTAACAGAGTACGAGACCTCAAGAGTGTTTCGAAAAACCGCCGGGGTGAATCCTCGAGGGAGAATTGAGAGAGCAAGAAAGGACATCTCGGTAATCCAAGAAGCAAATGATCTCTTCTCACGAGGATTCTCCGGGCCAGAAGTAGCGAAAGCGCTCTCTCTCACCAACACCCGAGCATGCGCAATGGCAAAAGGAGAACTTTCCCCCGGGATAACTCATCTCCGCACAGCAGTCACCGTACACCATGAGCACTTCCCTGCTATGAGAGGTCCAGAGCTCGCTCCTCAGAGCTGGGCAAGACTTCTCGGATCGTTTGTCATGAGTTCAAAGGGGAAAATCACGAACTTTGTCAATTTATCCTCTCAGGAGCCATCGCTCACCGATGAAATACAGAAGGCATGTGAAGAGATCCTCCCAAACGGTGGATGGTCTCGACACGACACCACCATTGGGTCTGTTCCCTATTCTATTGTTCGAATCCATAGCGTGAAGGCACGTGAAAAGCTTTTGAAGATGACCTCTGGGGCACAAGAGATCCCTCTGGAACTCCTGATATCCGAAGAAGAGCGAAGAGAGTTTCTTCGAGGCGCAATGGCAGCAGTTGGCTCAACGAACTCTACCGGATTTCGAATTAAAACAACCAAGTCACCTCGATTTGCGGTTCAGCTCGCAACAGTTTTTGAGTCCTTCGGAATTACCCCGAAACTCTCGTTGGGCGATTCCCAGCTTGTATCAATAAACGAGAAAGAAGATCTTCAGAAATTATTGGACAATAATCTCATCGCATCAGGGCCACTTTCCGATCGGATAACTGCTCTCGTGAAAGGAAAAGCAGATGCTCAAAAAACTGCGTATACAGCAGAGCAATACCGAGAAGCAAAGAGGCTTCACAGAGAAAGCCCAGGTCGCACAACACTGGACATCGCAAGAGAAATGGAAATTCCAGAGAGAGTGGTACGATTTTGGGTAACCAGCGGTGGAGTTCCAAATGCCATCAAAAGAGAGCTTGAACTGCGGCAACTTCAGAGTATTCACCAGGTACCATCGATAGAGATGTGGTCTTCGTACTCCGACACTTCGATTGCAGGAAGAGCAGCTCGATTGGAGGATATTGAAGAACAGACAGCAGCAGTTGCGAGAAAGGTAATTGAAGAACAGGGATCTCTATTCACAAAAGACAACCGGTCGAGTGAGGCACTCTACAGTGAACTTCGAGGACAGGTACCCGTATCCGGAACACCCAATTTGCTTAAGTCTCTTCAGAAATTTAAGGACTTGATGGAGATGGCTGTCGAGCTTGGCTATAATCCATCCTCTGTTGACGACTGCGCTTGGAGCATTGCATTGCATGATGCAAATTACTACACCGCATTTGCTCGAAAGACTCGACGCCAATCCTATAAGCTCCAGCGGGTTTTCTCCGAAGAAGAGGTAGAGAATGTAGCACTGGAAGCGGCATTTCATTCGGTGAAAAAATTTGACTCTTCTCGGGGAACGTCTCTCCGTACTTGGATCTGTGGCGGTATCGCGATGGCTCTGTCGAATCAGGCGAGATCTCGTGTGACTAGCCGCTTCGGGGAATCCATGGAGACCATAGCAGTAGCGAGGAAGATTCAAACTGACGGGATTGTCCCACTCGCCTCGGTAGTCCAAGGGGAACTGGGGGTAACAAAGAACCTCGCTCTTCGGGCGCTAAGATTTGTTCACGGCGCCGAGGTAGATCTCTCTTCCTTTCAGGCAGAGAGCGAGTCTGAGTTAACGACTGCTCCAAAGGTGAAGGAAGAGCTTCCCTCCGAGTTACTAGAGGGCCTCTCCAAAAAGCAGCGCTACGCAGTGGTTGCTCATTACATAAATGGAAAATCGCATCGTGAGATTGGCATGGCGCTCGAAAGCAGCGAATACCGGGTGCGACAGCTTCTGAAAGAAGCCGTCGGCCAGATATCAAAAAACAGAATATCGCTATCCATCGACTGAAAGAGTCTGCGAGCTCTCTTTTTGAGAGTCTCGCTTCAGCACAGTCAACATCGGGAGTTCACGAATCACGCGGCTCGTCTTCGAGTTACCTCTATGCCCCAACGCGGCAGCGAAAGAGGATCATTCTCCTTCTGATAATCAAAAATACGAAACGCCAAGCCCGTCATATGATCCTCAAGATGCTCAACAGCCTCATAGGCGGCGAGATCACTGTTCAGCCCCTCAATGACAATTCGCTCAAATCCATTCCTCCCCTTAACGAGAACGTGTGGTTCCGCGGCTCCCTTTAGCGTAAGCGCCTCAAGCTGATCTTCTATTTGATACTTGAGCGCCTCGATATCGTGTGCTGCCTTTATCTTCCTTACGACTTCAACGGCAGGCTCTCCTACCAACATGAGCGCTCGGGATTCAGGGCTCATCGAAGATCCGCCATCAACAAGTCGTACTGCGACTATAGGCCAATCGGCTCGACTTCCATCTTTCCCCGCTGGTGAATAGTAGTCACTCTGCAACAGAATTCTTCTTTCCGTATCATCGGGAGTTGAGTAGTAAACAGATCCCTGCCGCTGAAACCGATTCTCTCCCTCAACAGTCGCATCCTTAACAAAGTTATTGAGAATCTCCCTGAACACTTCTAGCTCAAAG
>JAGRAT010000144.1 GCA_020434495.1 Bdellovibrionales bacterium
TGTGTTAGCCAATCTCCCGTTGATGTGCAAAGCATGAGATCTTGCGAGAGGCTCTTCCGATTCCGAAGTGGGAGAACCATCAAGTTCTCTTTTCTTTCGAGTGGGGCGTTTTGCAGATGCGCGAGGTAAATAGCTTCTGGTCCTACCGCGATCTGTTGTTCGTTCGGCTGAGCATTGACCATTCGACTGAATACCGCTTCGTAATTCGGTAGGTATACTGGGTTTAGAGAGAGCCACTCATGCGTCTTCTTCGTATCCGAGGCTTCGTCTAATGTGGATGACATATCACTGCCGTCCCACTGGAGAAGATTGGCCCAGGCAAGGGTGGCCACCGGTCCATACGGAGGGGGTACAAGAGAGAATGTGATCTCCTCATCTTCTTTTCCCTCTCGGACATTTTCGGTGAAGTATTTGGTTACGGCCTCCCACAAGCATCCGGCCTCGGGATCGCAAGTTCGGTTGAACATGTTTTTTGTTCCAACGAGTCGAAGAGGGGTTCGTCCGTAAGCTGTGCAGTCTTTTTGAGGTGCTCCGAGGTTTCTTATGTGGGCCTCAACCCATTTGGGCATGATGGCAGTCGGAGTAAACCAGATATCGTTCTTCGCTTCGCCCGAGGCAATCTTTTGAGCATCGTCAAATCCCGCATATGAGGTGATCTGTAGCTCTACGATTCGGCTCCCCGTAAGCTGCTCCTGAAAGGCGGAGATTAAAGGTCTCACGACACCTTCTAATGTTTTATGGATAACGATGCTTAGCTGAACGGTAGGCACGGGAGGTTTCTCTTCCGTTTCTGCTTTCTGCTGTTGGCAACCGATAGAAACCAAAATCGCCGCAATCAAGGCCCCGTAAAGGGACTTCCGCAAAAATACATGGCTCCAGGCTCTATTCCGTAACATCTCCATCCTCACCTTTGGCATCATCCGTCCCACGGAGGAGTTTGGCGAGCCCCTTTGAGTATTTCATGAGCCGAGACAGAATGGCGTGTTGCCTTCTCCACTGAGCCGCTGGAAGGGCAGGATACCCGAGATAGTCTCCTTTTTCGGAAAGAGAGCCAGTCACTCCAGATTTTGCGCCAATGCGTACCCCGTCGTGAATCTGTAAATGATCTGCAATCCCAACCTGACCGCCTATGGTTACCTGATTTCCGATTGAGGAACTTCCTGCGAGCCCTGCCTGTGCACACACTATTGAATATGAGCCAATGCTCACGTTGTGGCCAATCTGAACAAGATTATCGAGCTTGGTGCTACTCCCGATGCTTGTCTTGCCAAGAGCTGCTCTGTCAATGCAAGTATTCGCACCGATATCCACATAATCTGCGATTGATGTCGTTCCAACTTGCGGTACTGATTTTAATCCAGATGTTTTGTCAGGGATGTATCCGAAACCGTCTGAGCCGACTACGACTCCATTTTGAATGTAGCAACCGGTCCCAATACTCACATCTTCTCGAACGGTAGCGCCTGAGTGAATCACACAGTGATCTCCAACATTCACTCCGTCGTAGATGACAACGTGAGGATAGAGTCGACATCCTTTTCCGATTTGTACGTCTCGACCTACAACACAGTACGGTCCGATATCGGTGTTTTCTCCAATGAGTGCGCTGTCATCTATAACGGCGGTGGAATGGACCACCCCAGTTGGCCCAGGCTGCTTGGCAAAAAAGGAAGGGATGAGCTCTAGGAAGCTTCGGTAGGGGTCATCTGATGTAAGCACCGAGAAGCTCTTTACGGCACTGTTATCAAAGCTCGAGTCTTTAGCAGTGATAACTGCCGCGATCTGCCCTGCTTCAAGAACTGAGAGATCTTTTGGCGAGAGTCCCTGCCGCTTGGACGTGAATACAATAGTCTCAGGGGCTGGAGAGTGGAGCGAAGAGAGCCCACGAACCGTTCGTCCGTTATCCACAACGATGGAGCATCCAGTAAGTGCGCAAATCTCATGGATAGTTAGAGAGGCCGAGTTCTCACGGTACATTCGCATAATCAAGAAAGCTTATCCTTTAGAGAACAGATGAAACAGGTGAGGCCCTCTAAGTTAAGCCGAAAAAAGCGTAGGTCAAGCTCGGAAGCGATTTGTGCTGATTGTTTCGTGGAAATAAATTTTCGGGAAAAACCAGCGCCTCTAAGGTTTTAGAGGCGCCCCTGACTCGATAACAGTTCTCAAATCAGGTGCGCATCGGGAAGCTCATGAGAGAATGGGGAGGGAAACGCACCTAACAATCAAACCATCATCTAATAATTCATGATCGCGGGTAGAGGCCCCGGCTGTCAATGAGACGCCGTTATAATGGAAGGATTCATTAGTAATTTCAAAACATTGCTGAGTTGTTTCTAGGGAAATCCTGTATAAAGGCGTGCGTAGCTCTCTTGATTGTCCCCGGAGTTTCGTTGTTTCCATCGCCCGTGAAGTTAAGGCGGAGGTGGGGGGGCGTTCTGTTTAGGTGAGTTTTAACGCTAAGGACGCGACGCCCACGAAGGTATGGAAATCAAATACTTCGTGCTCCTCGCGCCCTTCGCCGTAAAGAACAAAGTGAGTCTCTACACTGCCGCAAGCTCAACTTTGTGGCTGTTCCGATGTTGTGGCCTGAGGAGCTTACTGAAGGCGAAACATATCGCGGGTCAGGTCGTAATCCGGTTTTGGTAGGTGCCACACCCACTGCGAGGGGTGGGCCTTGAGCTTCCCCACTTCGGTGTAGAGTACTTCGAGGCGCTGATTTCGATCAACTCCAGGGCCAGGGGGTTTTAGTTCTCCAAACATCTGGCGATGCTTCAGATCGGCCGGGTAGTTCTTTCCGTCTTTCAACGCCACGATCCATTTTGCAGCGGCCTCGTACACATAGGCCTGTTTGCCGACATTGAGCTCGAAGTCATCGAGTCTTCCTGACGCCAGCGCAACTCCCATCGCAAAATCCATTCCATACCCGAGTTGTTGAAGGACGAGAGTGCTGAGTTGGTAAAGTTCGCAACCGAAGCATTCAATCTCGTCTTTTGGGGCAATCTTCGGTTTGGTCCGTCTGAGGGACATGTACTCCTTATACCGTTCTTTGTCTGTGGCCATTAGGATCCCAAGTCCAGAATGACTTGCGAAACCTATCAGCGCACCAGCTTCCGTTCCCAACAGGGAGGCGTGGGCTCCAAAACGATAGCCGAGCTCAACGGTGTTTATCATTTCTTCTAAGAATGATCGCCAGCCAAGAGGCGGCTTCTTTCGGAGAAAAAGAGATGTGTAGAGATGGATTCCGAGTACAACTGAGCTAAATCTCGTTCCGAGAAAGGTAATTGCCCGTTCTACGGCGCCGCGGCCTTTCACCATTTCTGCTCCAGATAGTTCTGCTGCTTGTATAAGACAACTCGGATTTAGTCGGCTGAAGCCGAGAATCTTCACATAATCCATCGGCTGGGCTTCTCCCATCCACCCGGCTTTAAGTAGTCGGTAGATATGAGAAGGCACGTCGAAGTGCTTTCGTACGTAATGATACGCGAAGTGCCAGGTGGGGTCCTTGCTGATGACGCAATCAAGCACCTCGTTAGCCATCCACCTCCTGATCCCCCTTCTTGGTCTCCGTTTTCTCCGTCCATCGAACGATAAGAATGCTGCAACCGTACAATATCAGGAGCGGTCCGGCCATTAAGAACTGTGTCAGAACATCCGGTGGGGTGAGTAAGGCTGAAATAAAGAAAATTGCGATAACGGCATATCTGCCGGCGTTGATCAGGGTGTCGGCGGTTATAATCCCGAGTTTGCCAAGAAAGAAGGCGAGGACCGGAGTTTCGAAAACGACTCCAAAACCAAGAATCGCCTTTATGAGTAGTCCGAGATATTCACTAATGCGAATGGTAGGCTCAATGTCTCCTAAAACTTCATACTGTCCACGAAAGAAGTCGAGGGCAAATGGTAGTACCACTACGTAACAAAACGATACCCCGAGGAAAAAAAGTAAACTTGCCGAAAAAACGAATGGAAGGGCATATCGTTTTTCTTCCTCGAGGAGGCCTGGGGCGATGAAGAGCCATACCTGATAAAAGATAACAGGGCTTGCGAAGATAGCTCCTGCGAAAACTGCGACCTTTAAGCGCAAGACGAACGCTTCAGCTGGACCGGTTCCGATAAGGATGGCTTCTCCAAAATATTCACGAAACGGGGCAGCGAGAAACGAGAATGTGTTCTCCGAAAGATACCATCCAGCGATTGCTCCAATTGCGATAGCGACTATTGAGTAGATCAGTCGCTTGCGGAGCTCGGCGATATGGTCCCAAAAATCCATATCCTCAACCTCTTCTTCTTGAGTGTGTTGCAGATTGGTTTCAGCTGACTCAGTCGATAGCGCTTGCGATGAAGAGGTGGGAGAAGAATCAGCCATGATGCTCTTCCTCATCAAGCTCTTTCTCTCGGTTTGAGCCCTCCTTGGATGAGCTGATGTCCGAACTGGCATCGGAGCTTTCCTCGTGCAGCGCTTCTCTTCTCCGCTTTTCTTCGAGCCGGGCCTTGTCCTCGCAGGTCATCAGCTCTTCGGGGATGTTTGGGAGCATGTCGTCCATCTCTCTTTTTACGGCGCGGAGATTGTCTCGTATCTCTCCAACATCTTTGCGTATGTCATCAGTAGGAACGTACATCGTATTATAGAGTTCTCGACGCATCAGATCTGCTTGACGCCGAAACTGCCCAAGCACCTTCGCGACCTGTCTCGTTGCCTCGGGAAGACGTTCCGGTCCAAGCACGATCAGGATCACGATACAGACCAACAGTATTTCAGGAAGACTGACGCCAAACATGTTTCTCTTTAATGAAGCGATACGATTGATGGGAGCGAAGCTTCTCAAATCGGAGCAGTGTAGCTCGCCAACAATCAGCCAGATAGTCGGCATCTTTGCATATTTTCTTAATCAGGGAACGGCGGCATCTCAGGGCCTCTGGAATCGCAACAACCCAACATGTTGATATGCGAGAAGGGATGGCCATAGCTCCATCAGCGCTATCCGCACGCGAGATAGCGTTTGAAATCCAGGGAGATCCACGATGGAGCTCGGAAGCATGAGCTCAAGAGGCTCAATGGTTCCCGAACGTTCCACCACTTGGCAGCCTGATAGATATTCCGTCAGTTCGTTGAATCTTCTCCTCGAGAAGAACTGTAAGTGAGTGCGGTCAAGGGGGCCCCGGTCCATGTACTCAAAGTAACCAAAGAGCATCATAAGGCGAATTGCGAAGTGGGTAATATTCGGAACTGAGATGTAAAGAAGGGCGCCGTCTTGAAGCTTTTCAGAAAGTTGATCAAGAAACTGGAAGGGATCTGCCATATGTTCGAGCACATCGAGGAGTATCACCGCGTCATATTTCTTTTCTGAGGGGAGCTCCTCCATGCGAGAGGTGAGGATAGGGTAGATATCCCTTAACTGTTCTCGGGTCTTTGCATCAATTTCAATTGCAGAAATGTCGGATATTCCTTGTTGTTGGAGGAACCGTCCGATGATCCCACTGCCTGGGCCGATGTCGAGCACTGAGGAGGACTGGGGAAGGTTCGCAAGGTGTTTGAATGCCCAAGTATGGCTGGAGCCCGGGAAAGGTTTTGCTTGGTAACGCTCATAGGGGTCCAACTTTGCCATCCTGTGATGCTGTGACATTCTGGCCATTGTTACAAGCGGTTGATATCTTTTTACTTCATGTCCTGCGCGTTGAAAAAATAGATCGCACCTCTTACGGAGAAATCGGTTAATCTTTGACTTCATGAGGGACTTTGCCCATCCTTCTCTCTTCTTGGCCGCTGGTTGAGGACACTTTCGAAGGCGGGGTGTCGGCGCAATTTCTTTTTGAGTGAAAACCAATATGTACAATCGAAGTCTCCACTTTCATTTTACCGGAATTGGTGGAAGTGGGATGAGTGGGATCGCTGAAATCCTGGTAAATAATGGGTATGTCGTCTCAGGGTCTGATCTGAGTGTTGGAGCGGCGTGTAAACGTTTGATGAATTTGGGGGTCGAAATTCATCAGGGACACAGCGCTGATTACCTTCCAGAGCAAGCTTCCCTTGTCGTTTATTCCTCCGCCGTAAGTCTCGATAATCCCGAGCTTGTAGAAGCGCGTCGTCGCGGACTTCCCGTTGTGCAGCGAGCTGAGGTGTTGGCAGAGCTGATGCGTCTGAAGTTTGGTGTCGCTGTAGCCGGTGCGCACGGCAAAACGACCACCACATCGATGGTTGGTTGGTTACTTGAAATGGCTGGTTTTGATCCTACAGTTATTATTGGTGGACAGGTCAAGGCGCGAGGCTCTGGAGGGAGAAGCGGACGGGGGGAGTATCTTGTGGCGGAGGCAGACGAGAGCGACAGATCTTTCTTGCTTCTAAAGCCCACCGTTGCGCTCGTTACGAATATCGACCGGGAACATATGGAGTCATATGGCTCCGAAGAAGATTTGCGAGCGGCATTTCGCCAATTTTTAAATTCGATTCCGTTCTATGGGTTGGCGGTGGTCTGCGTTGATGACCCGTATCTGCGTCAGATCGCCTCCGAATTTCAGAAACGGATGGTGACGTATGGGTTTTCTGACGAGGCCGAGATCCGAGGAGTCGTTGAGAATATTTCGCACGATGGCCTTACTCTGACAGTCTATCGAAAAGGGTCGCTATTGTTTACAGCGAGAATTCCTCTTCTTGGAAGGCATCTCGCTCAAAATGCTCTTGGAGCGATTGCGGTTGCGCTTGAGTTCGGGATGAGTCCCGAAGCGATTGCCGCAGGTTTCGCAAATTTCCCCGGTGTTGAGCGCAGATTGGAGCATCTTGGGATGGTGGAGGGGATTACCGTTTTTAGTGATTACGGGCACCATCCGGTTGAGGTGCGAGCAACCTTGGCCGCATTACGTGAGTGTTATGCCGGCCGAATTTCTCGATTTCTCGTGCTTTTTCAACCGCACCGGTACTCTCGAACTCGAGACAGCTATACGGAGTTCCTCTCGTGCTTTCAAGATTGTGATGAGGTTCATCTCATTCCGATTTATCCGGCTGGAGAAGAACCGCTTCCGGGGATCTCCTCGGAAGCTCTCGCGAAGGAAGTTGTTCATGACTCGGTTTGTGCTCATGAGAGTTTGGAGCATGGACTGGCAGTGCTTGCTGGCAAGGCGGCGGAAGGAGATCTTGTTCTTTTGCTTGGTGCTGGTTCTATTGGACGAGAGACAGAGCAATTCCTAAGACTCTTGAGGGCCAAGCGGACGGCAGCATGATTGCTCTTGCATCAGTCCTTGAAGATTCCCTTCTCCAGCGGATAAATGAGATAGCTGGGGTAACAGTACGTTTCGATGTCGATGCGAAGACGCTGACCACCATCGGAGTTGGCGGAAGGATCAGAACGCTCTTTGTGGTTGAAACGCTCGTTGCGTTGCAAGCGCTCTTACGAACTTTCGCCTCAGCCGGTAGTGGACTTTCGGTATTGGGAGGAGGGAGTAACTCTCTGTTTCCTGATGGGGATTATCTGCTCCCAATTGTTCGCCTCGGAGGAGAGTTTAAGGAGTTCCGGAAAAGTTCGGCGACAGAGCTAGAAATCGGCGCCGCGATGGGATTGATGCGACTTGCTCGGTTAACAGCGCGAGAAGGGTTGTCCGGTTTGGAGTTCGCTGGTGGGATTCCTGCCACCATTGGTGGGGCTATAGCGATGAATGCAGGTGCTCACGGTGGAGAGATCGGCGATCGAGTGAGTTCTGTTCGTTGCCTAACTGCTGACGGCGAAATGATACGTTTAACCCCGATGGATTTGCGGTTCGGGTATCGACACAGCCAGCTTCCGGTTGGTGCGATTATTGTTGGTTGTACCATGCGGCTTGCTGCGTCTGAGAGGGATCGTGCTGAAAAGGAATTGGCCGAGAATCTCGATTATCGCAAGCGGACCCAGCCTCTGTCGCTCCCAAGTTTTGGATCTACTTTTCGGAACCCTTCGGAGGATTCTCATCTCCCGAGCGCAGGACAACTTATTGAAGACGTTGGGTTGAAGGGGTGCTCGCGGGGAGGGGCGAGTATTTCAACGCTTCATGGCAATTGGGTGGTAAATCCCTCTCGCACTGCGACTTGCCAGGATGTAATCTCTTTAATGAGCACGGTCAAGAAAAAGGTGCTCGATCGGTTTCAGGT
>JAGRAT010000145.1 GCA_020434495.1 Bdellovibrionales bacterium
TAAAATTTTCATCTTGAGTCATTAAACAACAAGTCCTCCCCAAAGCTCGTCTAGCTCTTTTTCTTTTTAAAGACGACTTTTGATGAGGCTCCTCCAGCGGTTTTTAATCGACCACAAAGAGCGTTCTTCTTCCAGTTGACCGTAAATGGCCCAGTTCCGGCGATAGCGGTCTGCTTCTTGAATTCTCCTGTACGGCACCGCTTTCGATTTGAGTCGTACTCAAATGCGAATCGGGAAACATCCGTTGAGCCACTGGGAGCAACGAAGCGAACTTTCCATTTGTTCGCGGTAGCCTTTTTCGTCTTGGAAGTTTTGACGGCTTTCGGTGGCGAAATACGGACGTTTGAGATAGTTGTTGCTTTCAGCGCTTGAGCCGTATCAAGCATGGCCGCCCAGATGGAGAAGTGGTCCAAGTACCCACAGGCGAACTGCCGAACAGAACCGTCCCCATCGGTTCGAGTTCGAATCTTTGTCTCAGTGATAACGAGTCGATTCTGTTCGTTGATCCGAGCAAGCTTCACGTTCTCAGCACTTCCGTTGAACAGCTTGAGTATTTCTGGCTCTAGGTAAAAACAGAAATACGGAGGAATGTTCGGTACTGTAACATTCACGCCGTCTGTTTTTATGGAGAAATCAAACCGTTTTAGCAGTAAGAGCTGTGATGAAAGCCCAAGAGCGGTCTTCGGAATTTGAAAAGTCAGAGATCCTTGTCCGGAGGTCGAAATTCCGCCAATAGGGAAGGTGGCAATAGAGCCATCCGGTAGCACTACACGAGACACCGCATCATTTCGAACTTCAAGAGTTGTTTCTGGGAAGTTTGGTGTAGCACGATCGAAGATCAGGGAAATGGAGTCAGTCGATTTTTTGGTTGGAGGCATATAGAGGGTGTTCTTTGAAAAAGAGAGACCCGCTCCTCCAGCTGGGTTATTGAAGAAGAGAGCGCAAGAAACAAAGAGGGTATCAGGACTTTTCTTCTTCACGAATAGCGGCAGGGTAAAGCTCTTTGTTGGAATATCGAAGATCTCAGTGGTACTCGATGCTCCCAATCCGTCTTCGGCAACGCAAAATCCATAGTCGAAGGCCGAGTCAGATAACGAGTAGCCGCCAAGTGAGGAACTCGGGTCAACAGCGACCTGTAGCGAAAAATTGGAGTCTTTTAGTCGAATGCGAATAGTTCGAGTTTCGCCTGCGGTGAGACCTGAGACGTATTTTTCGCCTGGAAGTAGCGGCACTGCAAGTGTTGGATCAGGCAGTGCGTTTACATAGTAGTCCCTGCCCGAGAAGGCTCCCACGGTGGCGCATCCGGAAGCATCAAGAGCAGTGTCCGAGAACAAGTCATCGTTGAGGTTACTCTCAATCGGGCCTGAGGAAGTTACCTGCAGCGAGAAGTCTTCCCCTGGGGTAAAGGCGTAGCCAGTACCAGCCACAGGATTTCCGAGTGAGTCTTCGAGGCAGATCACGAGCTGCGCATCCACCCGTCGGACAGGAACTTGCACTATTGGACTCCCTTCCTGTTGTGGAGAAATGAGAGTTTGAATCTCAAAGGACCCCGGTCCTGCATAATCACCCAATCCTAAAAGGGAGAACTGTTGACCGCTGAGAAAGGTTGGACTGGCAAAGCAGGAATAGGCAACGCCATTAACAAGTCCAAGCACCACCTGTGCGCCATTTGTTGAACCAAGAGCGCTGTGATTAATTTCAAGGCCCTGTATGGAGCCAGTTTGGTAGGGATCTGCAAAGCAAGAAACCTCGAACTCATTTGGAGCGGGAAGAAGGAGACCGCTCTCAAAATCTACAAACTGAATAGTTACCTCTTCTGCTGCTTGGAAGATGCGGAGATTGGCTCCGACTCGTTGACCAGGAAGGGCAATAACCTCAACTTCCTGTACGGAAAACTGGGAACTCAGCGAGGCAGAGCATCGGTAAGTACTTCCTCCTCGCGCCGTTACGGTCGCAGAGCTGTTACCTGGGAGCACCTGCGCTGAAAAGTATGAGGGATCGCTTGGATCCTCTGAGTAGCAATCGACGTAAGTCGTTGAATTTCCGTTACTATCCGTTTCTGCAACAATTGGGGCTCCGGAGGCTCCGTCAACAAGGGAGAGCGATATATAGGCATCTGTTGAGCTAACAGCAAGAACAGCCTCTGCATTTGACCCATCAGCCGGGACGAGAACTTCGGCAAAAGCACTGCCGGTAGTTTGGGAATCTGCTCGAACGGAAAATAAACCGGAAGCGGTTGGCGAGAGGGGGATAAAAGTTTTCCCTGTCCCGTCAGTGAGAGCAGAGCTGGTTTCATTCTGGTTGATGTATGACTGTGTCGATACGGTGATGTTCGACAGAGGCTTACTGAGATCTGGTACTTGCGGATTGCCAGTGAGGCCTTCGTAAACTGAGACAGCGAGTGTGCGTGATGCCGCTTGTAAATCCAAAGCCTCGAATTTTTCATATCCACCGAATTGAAAAGTGGAAGTCCCCTCTGAAAATTCAACTTGGAGAGAGGTGTCTACGAAAAGTCCACCTGGGACTGGGTTCGGAGAACCAAGGGAAGTCGAAACCGTGTACAGACCAGCCGGAAACCCGTCATGAAACAATTCGAATCCACAAAACCCCTGAGCATCCGTGGTGCATTGTTGATTGATCTGTGCTCCGTTGGAGAGAGAGACGTTTACTCCTGAAGCCGGACTGCCTGCGGCTCTTATCTGAAGCGAAAAGAGGTCGAGTGAGAATTGTGGATCGGGTTGGAAGAAGACCTCTATCGGATAAATTGAAGTGGGACCTTCAAAAATATAATCCTCATTGTTCAAATTAAATGGGGCGTACTGGACTTGGTCAAACTTTGAAAATCTGAGGTCATAGCTCCCTTCATTAAACGGTCCGACAAGTCGGGAGACGCCGTCCTCGTCCGTGTATCCCTGAACGATCGGATCGGACTCGCCATAGGGGATGACCTCAACAAGGACGTTGCGGGCAGGGCTGCTTCCATTTCTATATACAGTGACATCTACTCGGTCGGGACCGACAGCAAGAGCAATAGCTGGAAGGATTGCAACGAGAAATACAGTAGAAAAAAGAGAGATGAACTTACCATCCATAACCACGCGCTCTTAAGAGTTAGAGGAATTCAATTTTCGTAAAGATATGGAAGAATTCCATTGTTCTGTGGCTAAACCATACAGGGTTTTTCAGATTAGGCGAAGAGGGAGCTTCTCCCTGGAATCCCTGTAGGTGGTCGGAAACAGAGAACATCGCTTGAATTGAGCTTAAGGGGTACATGCAAAGTCAAATTTCTAAGAGAGATTTGGGCGCCGCTACGGTGGGGAGCAGGAAGCCCTGGAAAGTTCCTAGGCTCTGAAAATGCGCTATCTCTGGGCGTCCGCTATTTTTACCATGCGTCGCCTGGAGGATCTCACCGAGCTCGCTGAAGTTCGGCACCCAGATCAAAGAAGGTATAGGGCTGTTCGGCTGCACGCTCGCTTTTGCTCTTTGCATTGGTCACCCAGAGCTTTAGCTGTCTTGGTTGATAGATCACATCGTGAAAATTCCCCGGCATTGCGATGTGTGGAATTATCTTTGTCATGAACAGCTCGGGCGAAAGTTTCCCGTGGTACTCCGTAAGTATGGAATTCATTCGATCATCGTAATGGCCACCGAAAACTACTTCATCAAGTGGACCGAATTCTTTATTGTCATCAGCTACCTTTTCGCCTGGCCGGAACACGAGAAATCTGTCTGCGTCCCGAATATACATCTCCGAATCTCCCGTCTTGCCATCACTCATAAGAAAAACAAAGGAGTTGGTTGGGGTGCTTTCCGAGATGATCTTTCGAACATCCGCAAGGTTTGAGGCATAGGTGAGGACGTCGCGCAGCAGAAAGGGCATAGGTTTGCCCCTCAGCGTTTCATTGGGAGGAGCACCATATCCCATTTCGCCCAAGGTAATACCCTCTGCATTCATGCCTGATACTGCTCCTAAAAATCCTACCCAGCCTACGTTCACTGAAGCTATCCCGTTTTCCGGATGGTTGACCGTAAGCAACGGAAATTGATGGAGCTTCGATATTTTGTGGAGGCCCCAATCAAGCACTCGGACTACATACATTTCGTTATCGGCTGTTGCCGAGCCACATGCGCTAATGTTGCTGCAAGAGGTGGCAAGCTCACCGGACATCATCTTCTTAATGACGCTTTTTACCTCTTTCTTTCCACCCCACTCTGTTAGAGATGGAAGGGCGTGCATTGCGTGCACGATTTTTAAAGGTAATTTTGCACCGTGGGCCAGTCCATGCATCTCATCGATGTATTCTTGCGGAATGTGTGGGCGTAATCGCTCGTACACTTCGGCAAAGATCTCCTCGGAATGGAAAGTGCTGAGGGCTCGCTTATAGAGATATCCGAGATTTTCTTGGACCTCTTTTCGGAGGAGTTTTCCGTGCTGATATCCACGCTCGTAGGGTGTTCCGCGAACATGAAGGACTCGAATTCGTCCATCCTCACTCCAGCCGAGGCTCGCCTTGGATATGATTTCTTCCTCCTGTTCCATCGATTTGATGACATCACTTCTCACCAGCACGTGCATGGTATCTATGCGCCAAATCCCACAACCAGAAAGTAAGAATAGGGAGAAGAGGATGAGGAGTCGAAGTCGCATAGTGGGGCTCTGAAAATGGTAAACTCTAAGCTATTGTAATCGGCATTTTCCCTTAGGACCATAACCCCCAATATTCGAGAATCATGGCTCCAAAATCCTCCCTACCGAGGTGAATCGCGGAGCCGTGAGAGGTATAGCCGTGATTCAAGGCACCCCATCCCTCCTTGGGACATGAGGTAGTATCGAAGATGTGCCGCTTCCTTATTCGGAAAAACTTTCACAAACACGTCCCATCGTACTCGCCCATCCCTGGCTTCTCGTGCGGCAAGGTGAACCCGTTGCTCGAATACAGAGCTTGCCTGTTTTCTGTAGGTGGTGAAGTAGTGCTTTGGGAATGTGTATGAAAACCAAAGAATGGGAACAAAAAGTGATAGTCCGAAAAGCGGTTCGGCTCGAAGTGCAGAGTACAGCACTATTCCAGCAGCTATCGAGAGGAATGGCCAAGAGAGGTTAGACCGTAAAGCGTGGGGAAGGCCCTCCCAGGTGAGGGCGGCTGGAATTATGGCGATCATGTAGCTTGCAGCAGCAAAAACCAAAATGAGAGCAAGATCTTTCGTAAGGAACGGGGTATTGGGTTTGTCGGTTCGATGAGTAACGATCTTAACCCCAACTGCTACTAAGAAAACAATTAACGCCAAGAGTTCAAGCGTGCCCCACTGTCCAAAACCTGAGGGGGAGTGCCGCAAGTTCTTATCCCCGGCCCAAAAGAGGAAAGCGGGATCGAGGTGGATGTAGAGTTTTTGTAGAAAGGAATAGAAGAGTGCGTGAGGGTAGGGCGCATCAATTCCTTTCAAATATTCTGGGTGCAGAAAGCCGGTTAGGGAAAATCGTGTTGGACGATTGGCCAGAGCGCTTCGCAGGAATAAATGAAGTGCACTCAAGCTGATCACGGCGAATGTTCCGAGAGTCTGGCGGGAGAGCGGTTTGATCCGCGCAAGAAAAAAAGCAAAGAGAACAAGAGGGGTGGTGATCTGAGCTGGAGTGTAAGCATACATGCTGGCGCCTAAAAAGAGTCCAGCAAACAGAGAGGAGCGGTAGGATGTCGGTCGCGCCAAGTAGTAGAGCCCGATGATAAGCAAAGGCGCTGCTATTGATGCATCCCAATTGATGCGAGAGAGTTGAAAGCTCCACACAGAGGCTGCGCCACAAAGGGCAAACCAGAGCCCCAATTTTTGCTCTCTGAGAGTCGTTCCGAGAAGATAGAGGAAATAGATTCCAATGATGTTTACGAACGCCACAAAAGCTCGCATCGCGAGTATGGAGTCTCCGAATGATAGAGCCCAAAGGGCAGCAGGGTAGAGGAAGACTGGGCTTACGATGCCCTCATAGGGGTCTCCATCAAAGTGTGCTGCGTAAAAGGGATAGGGGACTCCGTTTGCAGCAGTCCCTTCTCTTATTAGGCACATGATGTTGGTGCCACTCCCTCCTTCGTCTACCGCAAATCCCGGCGGGCTGAGGTCTAGACCATAAAGTCTGAATACAATCCAAAGTGAGATCAGGAGAATGAGAAGAGAAAGCTCAAAATATTGAGCACCAAATTTTCGAGCCAATGCGAATTGACTGCTCTTCACGTCAGAGCTCATTGACCTCCGCTATGCTGATGAACTTGCAAATAGTCTGTTTGATAGGCCGACAAACTGCTCTGGGCTAATCGCTTCAACGCGTGAATCTGGATCGATTGCCAAGTCATTCAAGGCGGCACTTAGCACCGTTTCATTGTACTGGCCACTGGAGGAGAGTGAATTGAAAATTTTTCTTCGGCGCGTGCCGAAGCAAACTGCCAGCAGATGCTTGAAGTGCAGATCGTCGGCGATGGTAAATCTTGGCTCGGCAAGGAAACGTAGCTCCAACACCTGGGATTCGACGCTGGCGACTGGATAGAAAATGTCTCCCGGAAACACCGGACCTAACCTGGTGTTTGCAAGTATTGCTGTCCGCACGGATGGGATGCCATAGATCTTTGGGCCGGGACCGCTTGCAACACGCTCCGCGAACTCTTTCTGGACAAGGAGCACGGCTCGCTTCACCATTCTTGTCCCGTTTCGAAGGGCATTATCGAGAAGATAAAAGAGGATCTCACTGGAAAAAGAGTAGGGAATATTCCCAAAGATAACGAGGTCAGATCCGATCTCGGAGAGGTCAAACCCTCGAATGTCGTCTTCGTGCACGGTTACACCTCGTACATGCTCTCGAATGTATCTCGCAAAAGCGTGTTCAATTTCAACGGCGTGCATGGGGCCGAACGTTGCAAGCTCTTTCGTGAGAGCTCCAAGACCTGGGCCTATTTCGACGATAACTTCTCCCTCCTGGGGCTTTCCAAAGCGAATGATATCATCAATGACTGAAGGCACCTGTACGAAGTTCTGCCCGAAAGCTTTGTCTGGAGTCACACCAAGGGTGCGTAGGGTGTCTTGAGTATCTCTCTGCTTGGTCACTAGACCGCTCCAATGTCGGAATGAGTTTCGATTGGCCACCTCGGGGTTGCTTCGAAAGGGGCTTGAGGGAGTATGTTCACCGTTCGGAGGTAGCCAGTAAGCGCTATCATAGTGCCGTTATCCATGCAGTGTCGATGAGCTGGAAAGTGACATTGGACATCAGGGATCTCTCTTAAAGCCTTTCGTAAGTGCTCGTTGGCAGAGACCCCACCACACACCGCGAGAGTGTTGCAGCCAGTATGACGTATAGCCCGTTTTACCTTTCGGACCAACACTTCTACAATTCCAGCTTGAATAGAGTGAGAGACTTCTTGAAGAAGCTGCAGGTCCTGGAGGAGACTTTCTTGGTTTCGTATGAGCAGTGCTATCGCTGTTTTGAGGCCTGAAAAACTAAATCCAGGTTGCTTGAGCATTACTCTGGGAAGCTCAAACCGAGACTGCCCGGAAAAGGCATCTGCTAACTTCGCTAATGCCGGACCCCCCGGATAGGGAAGGTCGAGGAGTTTGGCGGATTTGTCGAATGCCTCCCCGGCAGCGTCATCGGTAGTTCGCGCAAGCAATGTGTAATTCCCAATGCCCTTAACGTGCTGAAGCTCGGTGTGACCACCTGAAACCACAAGAGAAAGGAAAGGGAATGGCAATTTTGGATTTTCCAGCAGAACTGAGAGAACGTGGGCTTCAATATGATTAACAGGGATGAGTGGTAAACAGTTTGCGGTGGCCAATCCGCTCGCGAAAAGCATTCCGCTGAGGAGGCTCCCTTTGAGACCGGGGCCGGTTGTTACTGCTATGAGATCGAGATCCTGAAACGAAGCTCCCGCTTCCTTCATGGCTGCGCTAGTCAACAATGGAAGGTTTCTCAGGTGTTCACGTGCAGCCAGTTCTGGGACTACTCCTCCGTAGTCACGGTGCGTGTCGATCTGCGAGTGCACCTTTTCAGACAATATGCTGTGGGTCCCATTTTCGGAGCG
>JAGRAT010000146.1 GCA_020434495.1 Bdellovibrionales bacterium
TAAGCTCTTTTCCTGACTTTGAACGCTGAATGTACGCTGAGCAATCAGCAGCGGCGATTGAAGGAGCGATTGCGATTATTGTGAAGAAAGTAAGTAACGTTTTTTTGATATGGTTCATATTACCTCTGTAACCCAATTTACGATTCGTGCGTCAACCGCACCGACAACTCACGAATACCTATCCCCCTTTCATATTCCTGTGCGTCACTTTGTCTTTATTTTGGAGATTCTACCGAGAGTTTGGCTACGAAGGATGCGTACTCAGAGGTTGTTCTAAGATTATCTCTTAGGAATTGTCCTGGGACATTGTGGTAGTTGGTGCTCTTTTATTAGTGCACACCGACCTCTACCTCGCCGGTCATTGGGACAAATCGTACCGGTAAGATCTCTTCCGTAAAAAATCCCTGTTCGGTTTTTACCCCGAGGATCAGCGTCTGTGAGTCTTTTCCGAGAGGGGCTATCAGTCGTCCACCTATGGCCAGCTGCGCGATTAGCGGTTCTGGAATCCTTGGACAGGCCGCAGTAAGGATGATGCGATCAAATGGTGCATGCTCTCTCCAGCCACGGTATCCATCACCGCTCCGCACGTGGATATTCGTAAACCCAAGTTCGTGTAATAACTCCCGTGCTTTGACTGCATGTGACTCGATAATCTCAATCGAAAACACCTCTCCCGCGAGCTCTCCAAGCACAGCCGCCTGATAACCAGAACCAGTTCCTATCTCGAGCACTTTGTGACCTTTCGTGAGTTGAAGATGAGAGCTCATCGCAGCGACGATAAAAGGTTGTGAAATGGTCTGTTCCTGCCCGATTGGGAGTGGCCGATTGTCATAGGCGTATTCTTGCAACTCTCGCGGAATAAACCGTTCGCGCGGAACCGCGCGCATTACCTCCAAAACCTTAGGATCGTGGACTGTTCGTTCGAGTTCCCTAAAGAGAGTTTTCCGTGATCCTGCGAAATCATTCTCCGGCATCGTCCTACCTACACTAAAAAGGAGCTAAGACCGTATCACAGGCGGAAGGGGAGCAGGACCGGAAATGAATAGCCGTTCGACTGGTTTCGGGGGTAAGTCGCCTGAATCCTGCTGAATTTCGCTCGAAGTATTTTGGCTTAAGCCCTTTGGCCTCTGTACCATAGAAGGTGCTTTTGGGGCACGTTGGGCACACTGGTGGTATGAGTAGAAGAGTATCTGCGTGGTAGCGCTGAGGAGAAGGTCGTCTTTTCAGCACTACCACGTGGGTGGTTTCCAAGGATTTCTTCCCGTTCTTCCCAAACCCCAAGCATCAACAAACCATGATCAGAACCCGTCAGATCGTCGTGATGGCTCTGCTTCTCATCTCTCTGTTCGCCTGTGGCGGGCGTCGAGATGGTGGTGGTGTCATCTTCCGAGGCGTCGAATACTTCGCCGAGTACGAGGTCACCTTCGACTTCTCCTTCCGTGTCGTTCCGAGCCAGTTGCCGAACTCCGTCAAGCTGGACAACGTCGAGTTGTTCGGAAATGTCGTCTACCCCATCGGTGGCGGCCCTCCGGACGACATCGTCTTGATCGACATCTACGTCGACTACCAGCTGTTCTACCAGGATGTCTGTCCCTGTGCGTTGTTCTCTCTGGACGGTATTCCCGAGGGCACCTTCGTGCAGGTCAACATGCTCCACCTTTCGAGCGGCTGGGGTCGTTCCCGCGAGTTCGATGCGTACCCTGGTGGTGAGTCTTCGAGTACTAACCCACTCAACTACTTGCACACCGCAGGGGTACAGCTCTTCCAAGAAGCTCCCTTCCTGGCAGAGAACTACATCGAAGGTGACGAGCTCGAGGTGCGGTTCCCGCTCTACCTGCTCGTTGAAGGCGCTCAGTTCGACTTCTTCGAGCTGCAGGTCACCATGCCGGGCCCGTATCCGAACTCACCGCCGATCACCGTGACCTACCCTGGAGATCTCTTCGGAGATTTCTCATCGGTGTACCTCGATCTCGATCGGCCCGGTGCGTGGTTTCTCGAAGCTCAGATCGAGTTCTACGTCGACGGTGTGCTCGAAGGGGTGAACTTGCCCTTGCAGGCATTCACCGTGTTCCCGTACGGAACTCCTCGCTACTACTGAGCGTGTTACCTTTGGTTGGGGCCGAGGAGATTGAGAAACAGGTATTTCTCTCTCCTCGGACTGGATCGGTTCCTCTTACATTTCATGTAAGACCTCGGTTCTTCAAAAACCATCCACTGGTAGCATTTCGTTTTATACTTCGATCATCAAAGTAACTGGTCCGTCGTTCACGAGAGTGACGTTCATCATTGCTCCAAAAATTCCCGTTTCAACCTGTTCATGAACTTCTCGACTGGCTTTTACAAACTTATCATAGAGAGGTTCAGCTTCTTTCGGATGCAATGCCTTTGTGAAATCTGGCCTCCGGCCTTTGTCGCAGTTGCCGTAGAGAGTAAATTGCGAAACAAGGAGAAGACCGCCGCGAATATCGACTAAAGATTTATCAAACTTCCCTTCGTCATTTGGGAAGATTCGGAGGTTTAGAATTTTATCTCGAAGAGGAACGATCTTTGATTCTTCATCCCCTGGACCAAATCCAATAAGGGTCAAGATTCCAGGACCGATCTTTCCGGTGACCTCGCCATTAACTTCTACCTGAGCTTCTGATACACGTTGAATGAGGGCTTTCATGTCCCTCACCATATCTTAAAGGGCTAGTGTTGTGACACTAGTGTGCAACAGCAGCTCCAAGAAAGTCCTGCAAGCCTCGCTGAATTTTCTCAGGGGTGAGTGGCTGCCGAATAATTGGGCAGGTGAGATCGTTTGAAGTGTAAGCGTTCCCGACGAGCAGGCACTGCTCTTTCTGTTCTGGGCTCAGCGCATCGTAAAAGAGCGGTTCGGTAATAACCTTTGTCGCCCCACCGAGTTCTTCAAGGGTCGAAACAGTCTCCGTATTGAACCCAAGAGCGTTTAAAAGCTCACCAAAGGCGTATGCAATTGAATCATCATGAAAATACAGGGTAATCTGTTCGTTTGACCTTGACTGTTCCACCGTTCGCTCCAGAGGCATTATGGGTACTACTCATTAAAGTCTCAGGGATTAAGATGACGGGAAATGGGGCTCCGCACCGCATTTTAACGGCGGTGATTTCAGAGGGTTATCCCGGTGAAGCGGGACTCCTCGATAAGCTCCGTTCTCTAAGATTAGGGCGGTAGAAGGTAAGCCTTTGAAATAGGGTACGATGTCGCAATGCTAAAAGAGAACTGGCGTACCATATCGCGAATTGAATGGTTTGGTGACTTACTGATCGTCATCGGGTCATTTTTTGTCGCCTATCACGGTAGAGCCTCGCTACTCTACTGGAATCAAATTTCGATCTCTCGCTTCCGTTTGCCGGAGAAGCTCTTGCTCCAATTAAAGACTATGCTCTGGTTCTTGTAATCGCTCTCTTCCTTTACGGTGTTCTCCTGCAAGCGATGGGAGCTTACAACAGCATGCGACTGCGGAGTTTTCTCGAGCTCTTTGGAATATCCGTCATTAGCTCACTTGTCGTATTTGTCGGACTCGCAGCCGCACTCTTCTTGCTGAAGTTGGATCTCAGTCGAAGTTTTATCGCGCTATTCTGTATGCTCGTTGGTCTCAGTCTCGCTGCTGAGCGAGCGGTCGTGTTGGAGTTCTTGCGATTCTGGAGAAAGCGCGGAAAGAACTTTCGAAGGGTCATTATTGCTGGGGTGGGGGATCAAGCAGCAAAGATTGCTACTGAAATAGCATCTCGCCCGGAGCTCGGGGTTCGTATTCGTGCGTTTGCCGACCTCAGTGATGACACCATTCACTTTGCGGCGCGCTCAGAGTTTTTTCGTGAAAAGCTTTGTCATGTCGGCTATCAGCCTCAAGTGGGCCGAATCCTCCGCGGTAGCGGCGCTGTTAAGGCAGCGTTGCGAGATTACGCCATTGATGAAGTTATTTTTACTGACCTGGTGCATGTCATGCCGCAGGTACAGGAGATGATTCAGGTGTGTGCCGAGCAGGGAGTGCGCACCACTATCGCGGCAGATCTTTTCAGCGTTGGTTTGGTAAAGTCTCGCTTAAGTTACTTCGGATCGACTCCACTTATTCACTTTGAAACTCCTCCGGGTGACCGTTGGGAGCTCTCGTTGAAGCGAGTGCTTGATGTCGCGATTGCTGGATTTCTCCTCCTCTTACTTAGTCCGCTATTTCTCCTCGTTGGACTTCTCGTCAAGGTCTCTTCTCCTGGACCGGTGTTATTTGTCCAACGCCGAGTCGGTCAGAACGGGAGGTTCTTTGACCTCTACAAATTTCGCTCGATGGAGGTGAATGCCGAGGCAAAGCTCGAGGAGCTCCGAGAGCACAATGAGATGCACGGCCCCGTGTTTAAAATGAAAGACGACCCTCGAATTACACCGATTGGGAAGATCTTACGGCGCTTCAGTATCGACGAATTACCGCAACTCTGGAACGTGTTAGTAGGGGACATGAGCCTCGTCGGCCCAAGGCCGCCAGTCCCTGGTGAGGTGAACCTCTATGAGCGACGGGATAGGAGACGGCTGTCTATGCGTCCCGGTATTACCTGCACTTGGCAAGTCAGTGGGCGTAATAAGATTAAGGATTTCGATTCTTGGGTGAAAATGGACCTTGATTACATTGACAACTGGTCCCTGCAGCTTGACCTTGCCCTCCTTCTGAGAACTATTCCCGCAGTCCTCTCAGGTGAGGGGGCGAGATAGAGAGCTCTTTTAGCCCTTCCTCCGGTCCTGATAATTTTTGTTACTTGTAAAGAAGAGGATTAGGGCGTTGCTCTTCTGGGTGTAAGAGGTTGAAATTTTGAGGATAAATTAAAAACACCTCAAGAAAGCTCCACTCTTTGTCGACCACAACTGGTGTAAGGGACATTGTTGTAGTGGCGCACTCAAGTAATTGGGTGTGAGAAGTAAGATGGGTGTTAAAATAGTAAAGGGAATTGCTGGTCAGTACGAGGCATTGAAGTCTCCCTCCAACCAAGCTAACCAATCCAAAAACGTTTCATCTCAAGCCGTTAGGGCCGGACACGCTGTTAGTGCTGTGTCGGATGCTGCTGTTTCTCTTGTACGTGGGGGAGGCCGGCCGGAAAGTGCCGAGCGGTTAACCCTTGATAAAGCTCAAAAGTTGGCTAAAGGGGTAGCTGATGACGTTCTCAATGATCATGAGCTGGCTCTCGATGCCATTGGCCATGCGCCATCTTTAAGCGCTGTCAGGGACGCCTTTGGGGTATAGTCTCTAGCTCTACGGTCAATCAACTATTAGATTTCTTGTAATCTCGGGTATTTCGTCCCCGCAATCCGGAACAGATCTGCACTTCTGGCCATACTTCCCTAATAATGCTCGATTTCTGGGCCAGATTATTGATTCTTAAACGTTTTCTTCTGGCTGAAGAGTTGATAAGTGTTGAAAAAGTGATACTCTACGCGGTCTCTACGCTATGTGGAGTACCCGTAAGTAGTATCTGGGTTAAAGACCTGAGGAAGAAATGACATCAACGTATCAGATGACCAAAGAAGACGCCGTTAAGGGCAGAAAGTGGCACGTCGTAGACGCAACTGGGGTGCCGCTGGGACGGCTTGCAACGCAGGTTGCTCATCTCCTAAGAGGGAAGCACAAACCGACTTTCACACCGCATGTTGACTGTGGCGATTACGTCGTTGTGATCAATGCTTCCAAGGTGGCTCTAAAGGGAAATCGACTTAGTCAGAAGAAATACTTCACGCACTCTGGTTATATCGGTGGAATCAAGGAAGTCTCCGCGGCTGAACTGCGAGAGAAGCACCCAGAGCGAATGATCCGGCTTGCTGTGAAGCGGATGGTTAAGCGTGGAGCGCTTGGGCACCAGATTATTAAGAAGCTTAAGGTCTATGGCGGCGAGGAGCATCCTCATAGTGCTCAGCAGCCACAAACAGTAACTCTTCACTAAAGAGTATCTGGTAACGATTAACTGAGAATCTACGAAAGAGTTTAGGAAGAGGAAGGAAATTCAGAATGGTAGCTGCTAAGTCAAAGAGAGGCACTCACGCAATTGGGAGAAGAAAGTGCGCAGTAGCCCGGGCATATCTTCGAGATGGCAAGGGAGAGATCACTGTTAACTCCAAGCCAATGGACCAGTACTTCGCGAGAAAAACCTTGCAGATGGTGGTCAATCAGCCCTTTGAAGTTTTAGAAAATCGAGAGAATTTTGACGTGCTTGTAACCGTTCGTGGTGGTGGGGCGTCAGGACAAGCTGGTGCTGTGCGCCATGCTATCTCTCGAGCCCTTACAGAGATTAATACTGAAGAGTTCCGTGCGCCTCTCAAGGCTGAAGGTTACCTCACGCGGGATTCTCGTTGTGTTGAACGGAAGAAGTACGGACGACACAAAGCTCGTAAGCGGCCGCAGTTCTCAAAGCGATAGTAGTTCGCTGGGCGGTAATTCTTCTCTGTTCAGAAGAAGCTATTTCCCCGTGGAAAAGTTGTTGGGCTTTAGATAGTCCGCTCCCTTCACTGTTATTGGCATGACTGAAGTATGGTCCTCGATACATGGGGACCAACATATCAGTGTCCTATTCAGCAGTTACTGCTCTCCTTGGCATACATAGCCTTTTCAGGACGAGGAGCGCCCGTTCTATTCCCTCAGAGATGGTTTGCCATCGCTCGGTAGACATCTGCCGTAAGAAGTAAGCGGCAACAAGTAGGGTAATCAGGTTCGGGAGCCATGCGGCGATGAAAGGATCGATGTCCCCACCTTCTGCAAATGTTTTGGCTACTGTAAAAAGTGCGAAGTAGAGGAGAAAGGCGATAAGACCAATTAACGCGCTCAACCCTGCCCCCCAAGTTTTCTGACTACGAGGTGATTGAATGCCAAGCGGCATGCCGATCAGCGCAAGAAGGAGCGCCGCAGCTGGTAGGCTAAAGCGATTGTGAGTCTCAAACGCAAGCTTTCGCAATTTGCCTCTGAAGTCTTTCTTGAGCTCTTCAAGGGTTAAGGAATCTTCTTCCCCCGGTAGGGACCCTTCCTCAAGGTGTCTCTTCACCAATTCTTCTTCCAAGAGAGGAGGGGAATTAAGCATGTGCTCAATTGAAGCGGATTCCTCATGGAGCTCGTTCCAGGAGAGCTCTCTCGCCCGTCGGTTCTTCCTTAGCTCGTCGTCACCGTGAAACTTTTGAGCATCAATAATGAGCTTATTCGTTACGTAGCGAGTAAGCACGTACTTATCATCCACCTCTTCCTCGTGAATTTCGCCCTCATGAAGATCGAAGATAATGGTTTGTTGTTTCGGATCCGATTGAATCTCCCCAGTGCGAGCTACGATGACCCGCGGCTGATTCTCTTTTCTTCTGTCTTCAATTAGCACTCCTTTGAGTTGTCCGGTGCGCTGGTCGATGCTCTCGGCGTAAAGGGTAATCTCCCCCAAATCGTTGAACACTCCGGCTTCGAGTCCTGCTGTGCTCTTTGTTCTGGCAATTTCGAAGAGGGTGGTGGAGAGGGTTCGAAACCCCCACGGTTTTAACTGATGACTGACGACAAATCCGATAGAAGCGGCGAACAATCCAAAGAGGAGGATTGGCCTAATGAGCTGAGCAAGGCTGATTCCACTCGCTCGAATGACAATAATCTCCGAGTCGCCAGAGAGCCGAGCGAAGGTAAGCATGGGGCCGAGTAGGGCCGCAAGCGGTACGGCGATCTCTAGGAACGCAGGGATAACAGAAACGAAAACTATGCCGACTTGGGAGAGGAGCACCCCTTTGTTGACAATCAGCGAGGTGAGTTTCAAGACACGGAGCGTGAACAGGATTCCGGTGAATATGAAGAGGCTTATCGTAAAGTAGACAAGCACTTCTTTCAGTATGTATCTCGATAAAATCTTCAAAGGGCTACTATCGTGCTTTATTGTTGGGGAGAAGTCGTCTTGTCACTCTTCGAGCGACCCATTAAAAGTCGTGGATTTATCAAACTTTTACAAGGGAGATAAACGAGGGCAAGGGGATGTTGTTAAGGCTAGCTCGTCAAATT
>JAGRAT010000147.1 GCA_020434495.1 Bdellovibrionales bacterium
AGAACGCAGCTGCGCTTTTAGGTGGATTCTCGTAGTCGGAGAACCTCCCGTGTTGCGTATAGGAGGAGGTCACGACTAGCATAACAGTATGCCACAACCTATCCTTCTTGTTGTTAACGGAGAACTCCCGCCAGCAGCCGCGCTGCGGAAACTTCGAACGAAGTCTGCCTCTGTGGTTTCTACTGATGGAGCCGCGGAGGAGCTCTTCGCTCACCAAATTATCCCCGAGGTGATCATTGGAGATCTCGATTCGCTCTCTCCAAAGATGCGAGCCGAACTTGAGTGCCGTTCCAAGATAATTGAAAAGCCGAGCCAGTATGCTACTGATTTTGAAAAGGCGCTCGATTACATCGAAGGGAAGGGGAAGCGTAGGGTTCAGATAGTGGGGCTCAAGGGAAAACGGTTTGATCACCAACTCACTAATGTGAGCATCCTTCTCCAGAATGCCTCGAGATTTGACTTCGAGCTCTATGATGATGATGGATATGGAAAGGTAATTTCGGGACCTGATGCATTGTGGCGTCAAAAATTATCTGCTGGAACAGTGGTGTCTCTTCTCCCTCTCAATCAGTGCGCGGGAGTAACGACCTCTGGACTACGTTATCCCTTAAATAGCGACACCTTGCAATTTGGTCTTCGCAATGGACAGAGCAATGTCTCGCTTGGGAACGGTGAGGTCTCTATCGAAATTCAGTCGGGAACGTTGATCGTCTATGTCCTGCACCGTCACTGGTGGCGAGACTAAAGCAAGCACCAGAAAGAATGTGTCGTACTTCAATGTAGACCTCATACATATTGATTTTCAGGATGGCTCTAATTTTCACGAGCGGCGAGTTTGCGTTGAAGTGATCGGCGATGCAGCCCAAGTTCCTTTGCGGTTCGGCTGATATTCCAATTGTTTTCAACGAGGACGCGCTGGATGTGTTCCCACTCGAGCTCTTCTAGGGTCGGGTATTCCGGTGAATTCTCGGCAACTTCATCTTCAAACGCGGCGAGGATCTCATCAATCGAAGCTGGTTTACTGACGACATTCTTCGCCCCCAGACGCATCGCCTTTACTGCTGTTTCCATGGAGCCGTAGCCCGTAAGAAGTACGATTTCAGTATCTGGAAATCGACTTCGGATCTCTCGAAGAACATCAAGTCCAAATTCTCCCTTAAGGCGGAGGTCAAGAATAATTCGATCTGGTTCTCCGGAATGAAGCGAGAATGCCTCTGAAGAACTCTCATAGGACGAAGCAATTTCTCCGCGTTTCTCTAAGGCAGAGACTATGCGTTCTGCAAGATCTCGCTCATCGTCGATGATAAGGTAAGAGAGTTGTTCCATTGTGTTTTTCTTTGCCACCGACATTATGACGCAAGCTTGAAAGATGATCGTTGAATCGGTATTCGCATTGTGACTTCCGTTCCTTGACTATTCTCAATTGGTGAATGAAACGAGATGGACCCTCGAAGATTTTGGCAGAAGAGCTTTGCTACGAAAATTCCAAGTCCCATACCCTGATCGATCGACTTGGAGGAGATGAAGGGCTGACCCAGTCGCTCCAAGAGCGGCTGACTCATTCCTATACCATCATCACGTACTGTCACAAGAAGCTTGTCATTGGTCGATGTGACGCAAACAACGACATCGCTCGCCTTGGCATCAATCGCGTTCTTTACTAACGAATGAACAATGCCAATAAAAGCTCTCTTCGGAAGAGAGACAACGGCATCTCCATCTGTGCATACTTGGACCATGTTCGTTTGAAAGTGCGTTTGTAAATCACTTTCAATCTGCCGAGCGAGTTCTGGAAGAGCGACCATTTCGTGAATGTCGCTGACAAGCGCTCCTCCTCGAGCAGTCATATTGCCAAGCAGCGAGCGAGCCTTAGAAATGCTGCTCTGGATGCTTGCGAGATCCTGAAGGATGGCATCGTCATTTTTCATTACTTCTCGCAAAGAATGGGAAAGTTCTCCCGCGCAAATCGCAATTGTTGATAGAGGGGAGGCAAGTTCGTGAGCACTTTGCGAAGTCAGAGCGGTGAGGGATGCTAGCCGTAATTGCTCCTGTTCCAGCTGTTTAATGGACTCTCGTTCCGCAAGATATTCTCTTCGCTGAGCAGAAACTTTGTTTAAGAAATAGGTAATCAATAATGTGGTTATGGCAAAAGCAAAGAACATTCCAATCAGATGAGCAGACAATACTCCTCCATTATGGTGATCGAAGTGGGGGCCGTTCGGAAACATAAAGAGCGATAAAAAGCCGAAGTGGGCAAATAGTATGACAGGAAGGCTCGTAATCGTACCGAGTACGACAATGCTCAAAACAATTTGGGCGAGATAGAGACTGGTAAATGGGTTGTTCGCTCCGCCGGTGAGATGCAGAAAAACAGTAATCACTACGCTATCAAAGGAGAGTAGCGCAACAGAAAACCATACAGGAGGAGCTTTCATCCCTTTTAGAAGGTATCCAGTAAGTGGAATTGAGCTAAGAATTGTAAAAACTATGATGGCATCCTCGTGGTGAAACGGAACCACTTCCGAGCCATACACGAATGCAGCAGAGACAAGAAGCGAAAGAAACATCGCCCATCGAAAGTGAGGAAGCCAACTTGTATTGGGGCTCGGATCGGAAGTCTTGTGCCAGATAGCGTTCATTGAATGGAGTATACCGCGCACTTCAATCAAAGAAACGTATTGGTACTCGTGGTACCAAATAATAAATCCCTTCCAGAGAAACTCAGTATTTTCGGCAAGGTGCGGCATTTTGTCGCGTTGATTCCCTTGCAGGCGCTGTCTATCTTGTCCAAGCAAAATTCATTGAGGAAGGAGAAAATGCGTAAGAGCTTTTTGCTGGTAGTTGGATTGTCCCTGTTTACGATGCTCTCAGCCTGTGGCGGGGGATCGGGAACTCAAAGTAATGGGACGGTTCTCGCGGGGAGTAATGGGCAGATGATTCGTGTTCTCTCTCCTAGTGAAGGGGCTATGTTTGCTCCAGGGGCTGAGATTCAACTCCAGCTCGAAACGGAGAATTTTATGCTTGCCGTTCCCTTCAATTTGAGAGCGCTTCTTCGACACGGGGTGAGTTCGGATTCGGCAGAGCTTGAGGCTCTTGAGCAGGCTGCGATTGATCAAGGCTACGTTGAGGCATCTCACGATCATTCCGACGAAGAAGGGCATTCCGACGAAGAAGAGGATGTCACTGATGATCATTCGGTTGGGGAGACAAGCGAAAGTGAGGAGTCGCACGAGCATGAACATGGCACTGACGCAGACCATTCTCACGATAGCGATGCCATGAATCACACTGCTGATGAGGGTCACTATCACATTTATTTGGATGACGCATCGGGAACGGACGCGCATCTGACCGCATGGACGACTGAAGTAACCTATCAGTTGCCCGAGGGAGTTTCTCCTGGCACTCATAGCCTTCGAATCGAACTTCGCGATAACTCACATGTGTTAGTTGGTGCCGAGACCGTATTTTTCTTTGAAATTGAAGAATAGAGAAGATTGGATCTGTCCTCATGAATCGTACATTCTCTGCAGTATGGCTATTGGTATTTCTTTTGCAGTGCTCCGTGGCGATTGCGTGTGATTTGTGTGCCGTATTTAATGAAATTGAAACGCAGAGAGGTCATACCGGTTCGCTGAATTTGGGGGTGGCTCACCAACTTACAAGAAGCGGCTCTGATATTCGCCCAGATAGTCAACCCGGTCTTGCTAGCCAGAATCTTACCACGAACATTACCCAACTTTTTGGCTCATACCGGTTTTCTCGCAGATTCCGACTTCAGCTAAATGTCCCGCTCATTTCAAGAAGCTTCCAACGGGTTGTGCTTGGTGAAACTGACAAGGGGTCGGTCAATGGCCTGGGTGATGTGTCTCTATTAGCGCAGCTTACACCGTATGAATTTCACGACGAAGAGTGGACATTCTCTTCGGAAGTCTTTTCGGGAGTAAAATTCGCAACAGGTGACGATAAGAGATTGAAAGAAGAGCTAGATGAGCTCCTCTCAATTGTGACCGGTGGATCATCGAGTCCGGAGAATAAAGTCGGTGGTGATGATCTTGCGCTTGGTTCTGGCTCCACTGATGTGCTTTTTGGAGGAACGTTCTTTCTGAGATATCAACGTGCCTACCTTAGCGGAAATTTTCAATACTCGCTCCGAAACGAGGGCTCATACGAATATGAGTATGGAGATGACATTCAATGGGGAATTGGGCCAGCGTACTATCTTTTGCTCTCCGATTCTGGCTCTATTGCTTTGCGAATGAGATTGTCTGGCGAGCACAAAGGTGATGACAAGCTTCTTGGGGTTCAGCTCTCATCAAGCGATGAGACCGCCCTATTCCTCGGACCCGAGTTGGTATATTCGGACAACAGCTCTTTAACCTCTCGACTGCGACTTGAACTCCCTGTAAAGCGTGATAGCTCAGAGGATCAGGTGGTCCCAGAGCTCCGTTTCTTAGCCAGTATTGCCTTGTCATTTTAGTACGTTAGCCCTCTTCTTTTGACATCGCGCACGGGCTCTGCCGAAGAGTTGTGCATTCCTTGTGATAATTTCCCCCACATTAAGTTGCTCCTGTAGTACACTTTGCTGCCGCAGTCTTATCGAATGCGAGATTGGACAACTCGAGGGACGGAATGAAATCAAGAGAAGAGCTTCTTGAAGAGATCGCCGAATTGAAGAGTCGGGTGGCAGAACTTTCCGAGGATCGAGGTAAGGCCGATAATAATTCTGCCTCGATTGACAGCCACTTTGCTTCACTCGTCAAGCAAATTCCATTAATGATTTTCGTTAAACGAGCTGAGGACCTCAGCTTTGTGCTTCTCAATAAGGCTGGAGAAGAGCTTCTTGGATTAACAGAGGAAGAAGTTCTTGGAAAAAGTGACTATGACATTTTCCCGAAAGATCAGGCGGATTTTTTTACGAAGAAAGATCGCGAAGTGCTCTCTTCCGGTGATAAGCGGGTTATCCTTGAAGAGCCAATTTCGGTAGCAGACGGGGTTCGTTGGTTGAGCACCTCCAAGATCCCGCTGAGAGACGAGAAGGGAAATCCTCGTTTCCTCGTAGGTATTTCTGAAGACATCACTGAAAAGAAGAAGATTGAAGAACGCCTTCGAAAGTCGAAGCAGGATCTTGAAGAGCGAGTTCGAAAGCGAACATTTGAATTGGAAGCTGAAAAGGAGCGCTTGAATGTCACACTTCGAGCCATTCGCGAAGGAGTAATTGCTACTGACGCGATGAATCGTATTCGATTTTTAAATGACTCTGCTCGTGAGATTATCGGGTGGAATGAGGAGGATGCCCGCGGAAAGCGAATTGACAAGGTCTTTAAGCTTGTGCACGGAGACCGGCGCATGTCGCTTATCGGACATGAGCTGTATGAGGCTCAGCGTCTGTCGCAACGTTATGAGGTCTGTGCGATTTCTCGAGTCGGCACGAGAGTTCCAGTGTATTTTTCATGCTCGCCGATAAGTGATCACAACGGAATTCATAACGGTTGGATCTTTGTTTTTAGAGATATTTCGTTTGAGATTGAAAAGGAGCAGGATCTTCTTCGGACTCAGAAGCTCGAATCTGTCGGACAGCTTGCTGGTGGGATAGCGCATGACTTTAACAATCTGCTTGCTGCTATCATGGGGAATGTTTCACTCGCAGCACTTGAGGCGGATGAGATGGGCGCGAAGAATGTTCTTGAATTGATGGAAACGACCGAAGCAGCATGTCTGCGAGCCAAAGGGTTGACACAACAGTTACTCACCTTTTCGAAGGGTGGGCAGCCAATTAAGGAGCCGGTAAATATAGAGGATCTTCTGGAAGAGGCGTCATGTCTCGCTCTTGGTGGGTCGAGTGTGACCTGTGCTATCGAAATTTCTGGTGGTCCATTAATCGTGAATGGAGATCCTGGACAGCTTCTTCAAGTGCTGAATAATCTGTTTATCAATGCAAAGCAAGCCATGCCCAATGGCGGAGAATTGACCGTTCAATGTCGGAAGAGAGTTGTAAACGGAAAATTTGAGCATTCTCTCGATAAAGGAACCTACATTGAGATCGCCGTGCAGGACTGCGGAGTTGGGATCGACAATGACACACTCCAGAGAGTCTTCGAGCCGTATTTCACTACGCGTTCGACCGGAACTGGCCTCGGGCTAGCAACGAGTTATTCAATCGTTGTGCGACATGGTGGGCATATTCAGATTGACTCGACGGTTGGTGAGGGGACTGTGGTGACCGTGCTCTTGCCAGCGAGTACGCAGACGGTCGCTGATGGGGATGCTCCGAAGCTAGTAAGAACCCTGAAAGGACGTGGGCGGGTGCTGTTGATGGATGACGATGAGATCGTTCAGGATACAGCGGGTCGTATGATCGAGGCTCTCGGATATGAAGTTCGTTATGCGTGGGAAGGGAAAGAAGCTATCGCTCAGTATGCCGCTGCCTTGGAGCTGAATTCTCCCTTTGATGCTGTCATTTTAGATTTAACCATTAAGGGTGGACTCGGCGGTAAGGAGACGGCCGAGCGTATTCTTCAGCTCGATCCTCGAGCAAAATTGATCGTTTCCAGTGGATACTCCTCAAATGCGATTACCTGTCAGTATCAAAAATTTGGATTTCTCGCTGCTCTCGCGAAACCGTATGGTTTGATGGAACTTTCGGAGGTACTCTCGTCGGTAATAAACGATAGTCGCAATAACGGAGGTAAGGGGGGAGATCTCGATCTTCTTCACTAATCCCGGAGGAATTGCTCTTTGAGAACTGGGATTCATGAAACCCAAAGATTTCTTTTTTTCTGAAACTACCCTTGACCACGACAAATCGGGCGAAGAGTTGTCGGCCCGATTGAAGGTTGCTGTGGCGGTAATCCTTTGCGAGATGGCCCATGTCGATGACAATTTGGATCATACAGAGTTTGACTTCATTATTCGTGCGTTAGACCACCAATTTCATTTGATGGATGAGGAGGCGGAAGCGCTTCGAGAGATAGCAACCGAGCTGATCAAGGATAAATCAAAGGTTGACGAATTTTTAGACCTCATAAATGAACATTTCTCTTTAGAACAACGGCAAAAAGTGTATGAATTAGCGGTGGAAGTTGCAAAAGCCGACGGAATTTTCGATAAATTTGAGCGTTTCTTCAGTTCGTACATACATGGAAGATTGGGGCTTTCGCAGGTGAGCTCTCCCGAGGAATAAAGTAATTACCCCATCGTGAATCAACAAAAGTATTTCTGGCAACACTACGGTGAGCAAAAACTGCTCTCGCTTTCTTTTCGTGAACTGAAGTTGTCGCTTGAAGCGGCTCCGTTTCGGCCATGGATTGATCATTACGAATCTGAACTGGACTCCTTCGGGATTCGTTTTCGTCCGCATCTTTGGATTTCAGAGGAGTGGTTTTCTCCAGATGATGTTCCTGGGATAGCTATACCCTTTTACCTGTGTCATACACGCCTTCGTGCTCTCCAGCGAAAATATCTCTTTCAGGTAGAAGGGGGATCTCGAGAGGAGTTTCTCTGTATTGTGCGGCATGAGGCAGGGCATGCATTTGAAACTGCTTTTGAGCTCAGCAAGGAAGCACAATGGAGAAAGATTTTCGGAAACCCGGAGAAACCTTATCCAGCACGATCCTATGCTCCCAATCCATTTTCTGATCACTATGTACAGAACATCAAGTTTTGGTATGCCCAGAGCCACCCTCATGAAGATTTCGCAGAAACTTTTGCGGTTTGCCTTCGACGGGGCTTTAATTGGAGGAGGCGATATCGAAATGCCCCAATTGCATTACGAAAACTTGAATATGTTGAATCTTTACTCAAAGAGCTTCCAAGGCGGAAGGCGAAAAACGTCTCTCGCAGGAAGATCGATCCCTCTTCAAGAAGTGCGTTGACTCTTCGAGCGTATTACGACCGAGAACGGGAACAGTACGCTCTCGATGAAGGGAGTTCTATGGATGGAACTCTGCTTCGGCTGTTTCATCGAGAGAAAGAAAGGGAAAGCGTTCGCGCAAGCGCTTTTCTTCGA
>JAGRAT010000148.1 GCA_020434495.1 Bdellovibrionales bacterium
AAAACCCTTTGTTGCAGTTGTAGGCGACGTAGGTTTTTTGCAATCACTCCATATCTCGGAGCGAGAAAGACGCAGAGGCCAAGGAGGATGCCAGCAGTGACAGCGATCATGCCAGCCGCGTTTACGGAATTCTCGAAACCAAAAAGGATCGGACCAAAAGCGCCAGAAAAGTATCCGAGTATGCTTGCGAGTACCGCGAAAAGAACGCTCAAGTAAAGCTGAGTTACGAGTTTGTCGGTGCAGAGGCGTGCGCAAGCGGCAGGGCAGATGATCATCGCAATAACCAGAATTGAACCCACAGCTTTAAATGAGGCAACTACGGCACAAGCTACCATCGCCATGAGCAGATGGTGGATGAGGGTAGAGGAAAATCCGGAAGCTGAAGCGAGCGCCGGATCGAAGGATGCAAACTGAAGCTCTTTAAAGAGGACCAAGATAAACCCAAGAGTAAGAGCAAGAGTTATGAAGCTCGTCCAAACTTCAATTGGGAGTTTTTCGATGGTCTCATAGGAGAGCAGCGAGGAAGCTCCGGTTGGCGGATACCAAAAAATACTTTCGAGTTGGCCGTGGAGTAAGCAGTCTGCATCAAGATCAATGCTTCGAGCCGCAGCTTGTTCCAATATGACTATGCCTGCAGCAAAGAAAAGAGAAAAAACTACTCCCATCGCTGCGCCAGATTCGACTGATCCAAAACGACGGGTCAGCTCTATAAGCACGGCACTAAGAAGGCCTGCAATTGCAGCACCAACAAATATAGTGAACCCGCCCCGACTCGAAGTGAGGAGAAACGCAACGACAATTCCAGGAAGCACGGAATGTGAGATGGCGTCGCCCATCATGCTCTGTTTTCTGAGGAGGAGGTAGGTTCCAAGTAGAGCACAAGCAGATGCAGAGAAGATTGCCGTCAATAGTGGGGGGAGATCGAGCGCTATAAATTGAGAGAGATACATTATGTGGTCTCCTCTGTATCTACGCTATGTAGACAGCGAGGGACTTCTACCGGTGATGAGAGTTTGCCCCGTTCGTGCAAACTGTGCTCAAGCTTTTTGAGGAGTTCTTCACTGATAAAGTGTTCGACAAGATCGGCTGAGTAGTCGACGTGAGAGATCGAAATTTCAGAGTGGGTAAGGAGGTATTCTTCCCAGAGGCGATGATTCCTTACTTTCAAGGCAGACTCTTTCACCCCAGTTTCAGAGAGGGTTATCCCGTCCGAGTCTGTGCAAACTGTCCCATCGAGGCGGAGAATGAGTAGCATGAGTGTTCGAAACGGAAGGCTCCAGTTTCTTGCAGAGAGTAAGCTGGTAAGGGCAATGGGGATTCCTGAAGCTTGAGGATCAACCCCAGAGGCCTCGCGAGTCTCATAGACCTCTCGCAAGAAATGCTCCTTTGCGATTCGAATTCGCAAAAAAAGAGCAGAGAACATTGAAGAGAGAACTCCTCGTTCTGGGGCAAAGAGGAGGCTCCCAAAGAAAAGCACACCTGATACCAAGACAACTACTGCACCAGCTGGGAGGCGAGGAAGTAGCGCTGAGGCAGATGCTCCGAAATACCCACTGAGTGCTCCTATAGTGGCTGCAACCACAGTCATGGTTGTTAAACGTTGAGTCCAAAATCTCGCGGCAGCGGCAGGAATGATAAGGAGGGCTACAATAAGGAGCAGACCAACTGCTTGCAAACCAAATACAGTAACCAATACGACCAGAGACATCATCGTGAGATCGATTGTCGCCACCGGCCAACCATCCGAGCGCGCAAACTGTTCGTCAAAACAAACCAATCGAAACTCTTTGAGTAGGGCAAGGCATACGGCAGAAGCCAGAATGGCGACGGCGAGAATAAAGAAAGCATCAAATCGGTTCATCGCAGCGGTTTGGCCAAAGATGAAATGGTGCAAGCCGCCCTCCTGTCCAGTACCGAGATTCTGGATAATGCTCATCAAGACAACTCCTGCACCAAAGAACGTACTCAGGATTGCTCCAATGGCAGTATCCTGCTCGAGCCTTGAGTAGCGAACGAGAAGTTGAACGGTGATGACTCCAAGTACTCCGGTAAGGGTGGCGCCAGCGAGCAAGGTGGGAAGACTTTTTCCATCAAATCCAAGGAGTGAAGCGAAGATGAAAGCGAGCGCAAGACCTGGGAGGGTGCAGTGGGCCAACGCATCACCCATTAATGCCCTGTTCCGTAAAAGTGCAAAGGTTCCGATGTTACCTGCGGCGAACCCAAGTAGGGTCGCTCCAATGATGACAATAGAGGTGTTAAACCCCGCTTGAAAGGTAAGGACTCGAAACACTTCCCCCCAAGTTGGAAGGCTGATGCTCACATCGGTCAATGTTCCCATAGTCTATGGTACTTTTTCCCCTCGAGTTGCTCTCGCGAGGGACTCTCCGACTTCTTCAAGCAGGGTGAGTTTTCCGCCGTAGGTCTTTCTTAAATTCTCATCGGTAAATACCTCGGATACCGGACCAGCCGCGATTACACGAGTGTTCATCATCAATACATCTTCAAAGTATTCTGGCACAGTAGAGAGATCGTGATGCACAACGATCACTGTCTTCCCGTCGGACTTAAGAGTACGAAGTACCTCGATAATTGATCGCTCTGTTGCTGCATCAACCCCTGCAAACGGTTCATCCATAAAGTAGAGCTCCGCTTCTTGCGCTAACGCTCGTGCTAGGAAAACCCTTTGCTGTTGTCCTCCGGAGAGTTGATTAATCTGCCGATCAGCAAAATCCTCCATTCCCACCTGTGTTAGGGCGTCGAGGGATTTTTTTCGATGCTCTTGCCCGATTCTCCTGAACCAGCCAATTTTCCGGTATCTTCCCATGCACACCACTTCAAGAGCAGATACCGGGAAATCCCAATCTACGGACTCTCGCTGAGGGACGTACCCGATGCGATGCCGTTGTTCACTATATGGCTTTCCCCAAAACTCCACCGCACCAGTGGCTATTGGAATTAATCCGAGACACGCTTTTATAAATGTCGATTTCCCTGCCCCGTTCGGGCCAACAATAGCGATCAGGCTTTGAGGTCGAGCTTCGTATTCCATGTCCCAGAGCACTGGGCGCTGCTGATAGGCCACGGTCATGGAGTGCACCGATAGGGGACTCTCTGGGCTGTGCTCTGGGCGCTCGGCGAGATTATCAGTTTGATCTTTTAAGAACTGGACCATGAGTTACCGTAGCTTCCCCTGAAATCCTTTCTCTGGAGCCTGCCCCCCAAGAGCGCGCACGATGGTGGTGACATTGTGATCGATCATCCCAATGTATGTGCCTTCGTACGTTCCTGGTTTTCCCATTGCATCAGAAAACAGCTCTCCGCCTATTGAAACGGTGTGCCCCTTGGCAAGCGCGCCTTCCACTAAGGCATTTATGTTCCTTTGGGATACGGTGCTTTCTACAAAAACTGCTTGAACAGAACGTGTTACGAGGAGATCGACAAGATGCTCAATGTCTTTTACTCCTGCTTCTGACTCAGTCGAAATTCCTTGGATTCCGACAACTTCAAAGCCGTATCTCTTTCCGAAGTAGTTAAATGCGTCGTGTGCCGTCACGAGTACTCGAGACGTTTTGGGCACAGAATTTAGGGCTTTTTCCGCATATTGATCGAGTGAGGCGAGTTGATCCAAGTAGGCAGTTTTGTTCGAGCTGTAGATTGGTTTCATTGTAGGAGTGTATGAAGAGAGTTTCTTTTCTACGACTTCAACGGCTTTCCCCCAAGCTTGGGGATCCATCCAAACATGAGGGTCGAAATGTCCAGCGAATCCCTCGGGTTCAAGTAAGTACTCTTTCCCTATCTGTTCTGTTACTGCGTACACTTTGCCACCTGCCGATGCCACTTTGATGAGCGCATCTGTCATTTTTCCCTCTAAGAGGAGTCCATTATAAAAAACTATGTTCGCTTGAGTGAGGGCGGCAATGTCAGATCGTGTGGCCTTATAAAGGTGTGGATCAACGCCTGGTCCAATGAGTCCTCTTACTGATAAGCCTTCTCCACCGACCTGTTTCACGATATCGGTGATCATGCCTGTTGTGGTGACAACTCTAGGCCCCTGTTCTCCCTGTGCTACTGGCGCTACAAGAAAGACTGCGATGAAAGAAGCGATGGTGAAAACGAAGAGAGAAGAGAAGGGGGTTCTCACTATTTTGTATCCTCTACTAAATTGCCGTTTGTCCAATGCTATCTGAGGCAGCCGGGGAGATCCACTTTGCTTTCCCACCTTCTAGAGTAAGTGCTTTGAGGTTTCGTCTCGGTGCTTCTTTAGGTACTTCATGAATGGGGTTCCCCCAGTCCCAACGGCTGAGGGATTGTTTGCAGAAGTTTGCGCCTGTTGATTGATGTATGAAGCAGCAAAATCGAGATGCAATGTTCGGAACTTCTCAACCCATGTGACTGCTTCGTTGTAAGCATCTACCTCTGATGGGAAGGATGCTTTCCTTTGTACAAGGACATCACGGATATTTGGAGTCCCCTCCATGGCATCAATAAATGCACGATGGCGTGGCGGCATGTAATCTTTCATCTCGATCAGATACTGCCGAAGAGGATCGTCTTCATGGCGAATCTTTAAAATTCCATCGAGAGCAGGGATGATGGAACTCTGAGCGCCAGTTTCTCCACGGAACTGCTGGGGTTGGTTGTTAAAACGATCAACTCCTTCATAGAGGAGTCCGTTCACCATCACCGGGTGGTTCTTCCATCCATGAATGAACGGTCGAACACGGTGAAAGTAGCAATAGGGATCGCAGTATCTCGTCATCTCGTTAAGAACTGCGTGGGAACACTTCAAGCTTTCAATGATTGCCTTGAGATGGGATTCGAGATCGGCATAGATACCTCCCTCTAACGCTTCCCCAAGTGCATGAGCAGCGATCATCGCCGGTGCCGCTGCTTGTTCAATGGCCACATGGATAAGGATAAACCATTCTTCGTCGACCCCTCCCCAGAAGTTTTGGAGCAGTCCGATGTTTCCCACCTCTATCGTGCGATTGGTTTCAAGTCTTCGCCAATTGTGAAGCGCGTAGGAGGCGTACGACAAAACTGGTGGTCTCCCGAGTTCTTGCGCGATGCCTGCCCATGGAACCGCAAGGTTTTTCGGTAGCTGTGTAGGAGGGGTGGGCTCACCCCAGACGTATCCGTGGCCGATAAACGAGAGGAGAACCATCGCTCTTTCTTTCTCCGCGCGGGTATTCAGTTTTCTGTGATCGAGAAGTGGGATGTCATCCAAGAGTGCGCGAACTCTGTTGGAGAGAAGAATTTTAGGAAGCTCTCTTCCCGCCTCGTCCCATGCTTCAAAAGGAGATGGGAGTGAGCGAAGAGGCGGGTCCTTCGGGAGAAAGCCGTATCGGGAATCAATTTCAAAGGTATCTAAAGCGTCCATACCTGTATGTTCCCGTGGAACTTTTGATCTTCGCAAGAGAGGAAGGTAAGCGGGAGGACGTTTGGCTTAAGCTCCAAAATAAGGGGGTTATCCGTAGATGTCCACCAGGCGCTTAAAGGTTTCAATGGATTGGCTAACCCCGGTAACAAATCGAGCATTTTTCGCATAGGAGAGCCCGGAAGAAACTCCATTATAGAGTGTGGAAAGGCTAGGGTTGATAGAAGCGAGCTCTGAGGACGACAATGCCTGCTTTTGGCGCACCTTCCCGTTGACCTCCTTGGAGAGATAGCCTTTCCCCTTCTTCACATCATCGAGGTGCTTCTCTACATCGGTTAAGAGTTTATTGTTCCCAAGGAGCTTTTGGGGAGAGGGTGACGTAGAGCCGCTTTTTAGCTGACTCGGAAGGCTGGACAGGCCAAACTGCGCCTGTCCGTCAATGTTCCGTACCATATGTCTGCGAGTGGTAGGCGTTTCTTTCTAGAGATTAAAGTCGACCCATGCCCCAGCAAAGTTGAGCGGTTTTTCGGTGGAATCAGCTTCTGGTGTATTCTCGTACCTTACGAGAACTCCAGCAGTACTTCTTTTGTCTTTCGAACAATGAGATCTATCTCTTCTGATGAAACGAGAAACCATGGGGTATAACGCAAGGAGTTTTTCCCTCCGTGAATAACATTGACTCCGGTTTTTCGAAGTCGTTGTTCAACCGCATCGTGTCCCACAACCGCGATATCTTCTCGGAGTTCTGCAGAGACAAGTAAGCCTGTCCCTTGTACCTTGGTAATAACTCCTCCGAGCTCCTGCTGTACGCTTTTGAGCCTTTCAACAAACTCCTTTCCTTTGGTTTGTATGTTCTTCTCAAGTTCCGGACTGCAGGCATTAAGGACGGTTGAAGCAATATCGAGCGCTCTTGGAGAGGCCGTCATAGTATTGCCGTAAGTGCCCGAAACGTACTGATCGGCCACCCACTGTTGCATCGCCACTACTGACAAGGGGTACTGGCCGCCGTTTAGCGCTTTAGAATAGATCTCAATATCTGGCGGCAAGCAATCTCCATATCCTGGGTAATCGATTAGGCTCAGGACGCCGTGTGCACGGAGCCCTGCCTGAATTGAATCAATAATGAGAAAAGATTCGTGCTTTGTCGTAAGCTCCCGAGCGACATCATAGAACTCCCTCTCAAGCGGGGAGCCCGGATTTCCCTCTCCCATCACGGGTTCCAAAGCAATGCATTCAACGTAGGAGTTTTCCCCTTCGAGCTTTTCAAAAAGCTCTCGGAGGTGAGCTGCGTCGTTGCACCGAACTTCGATATGGTCGGAGTGATCTCTAAATGATGCAAGCGCCGCGTCGTACTTTTTGCGTGTTGAGCTTGAAATACGGGCTGCACGGTATGTCCTTCCATGAAAGGAGCCGAGGAAGCTAAGTGCCTTTATGCTTTTCCCCTCATGGCGAGCCCCTGGGTCGGTTATGCGTTTTGCATGAGAGTCTGAGATTCGAAGCGCTACCCCCATACCCTCAGATCCGCTGTTCATAAAAACGAATTTGTCGAACGGACACTTTTTTGAAGAGTGGTTACGACCAACATGATTTCGAATCTTGTTAACAAAGCGATGTCGAGAAAACGAGGGGGTCATGATGTTCGCCATGACCTGAGGTTCTGCCATCGCCTCTCGGATGCAGTCCGGGTTATGCCCGTGTCCGAGCATTCCATACCCGCCGGTATCGTAAATGACTGCTCCTCCAAAAGTTATCACCCAGGGGCCTTTGGCAGTGAGGGGAACGTACGGGCTGGAAGTCTCCTCGGGATAGAAACTCAAAAATCCGTCTCTCAGCACTTCAAGGAGTTCGCTTTCATCGAGCTTCGTGAGCTCGGGAAACTCAATCTGAAGCTCTTCAATTCGTTCGATGGCGGAGCAAATCGCCTGATCAAGTAAGGGGTCTCGCTCCGCGAAGAATTCGACTTCGTCATTCGACAAGCCACATGATACCGGTTTCACAGTTTGTGCCCGTAGGCGTTCAAGTGATTTCAATTTTGTGTATCTCAAAGGTGACTCCTCCCACCAACGACTTCCTGAACCACGATATAGAAGACGCGATGGAATAATAAGTAGTTATCTTTATTATACCTTCTGGCGCGCCCGCTCACGAGCACCTCTCTTTCCAACAGTTGAGAAGTGAGGCGGTTATGGTCATACTGGGCCGTCTTATTGTGTGTTTTTAAGCTATTAGCGGATTGTTATGAGCAAACAAGCAAAGAACGCCATTTCGCCAACTCGGGCGGATGACTACCCAGAGTGGTACCAGCAGGTAGTAAAGGCTGCTGAACTTGCTGAAAATTCCCAAGTGCGTGGCTGCATGGTCATTAAACCGTGGGGATACGGTATTTGGGAAAGGATTCAACGAGAGCTCGATAATCGCATCAAAGCCACTGGCCATGAGAACGCGTATTTCCCGCTGCTCATCCCGCTCAGCTTTTTAGAACGAGAAGCTGAACATGTAGAGGGTTTTGCCAAGGAGTGCGCCGTTGTTACTCACCATCGGTTAGAGGAGAAGGATGGT
>JAGRAT010000014.1 GCA_020434495.1 Bdellovibrionales bacterium
CGTAACGCTTGGAAGCGTTGATGATGGAAAGTCTACCCTTATCGGACGCATGCTCTATGACTCGGGCAATTTGCCAGAGGATCAAGTAGCGAAAATCGAGCAGGAAACAGTGACATCTGGACTTCATGTTCTGCCGGACTTCTCGTTGGTGACCGATGGACTTCTCGCTGAGCAAGAACAGAAAATTACCATTGATGTCGCCTACCGATATTTTCGTACCCCGCAGCGAGTCTTCATTCTTGCAGACAGCCCGGGGCATGAGCAGTACACCCGAAATATGGCGACGGCTGCTTCCAACGCTCAAGTGGCCCTTCTGCTGATTGATGCTCGCTCGGGGCTAACCACACAAACAAAGCGGCATGCGTTTATAGCGTCGCTCCTCGGTATCAAACGGGTCATTGTGCTCGTGAATAAGATGGATCTCGTCGATTACTCAGAGGATCGATTTCGAGAGGTCTCTTCGGAGTTTCTTGAATTTTCAGAACGCTTGCAGTTTGTGGACGTTCAATTGATACCGGTCAGTGCCCTTGTCGGTGATAATGTCGTTCATCGAAGCGAGAAGATGCCTTGGTATACTGGGGTACCGGTGCTCACCCTACTAGAGACTCTTTACGTCACAGAAGACGAAAACCCAATCGACTTCCGCTATTCAGTGCAGTACGTCATCAGACCTAATCAAGATTACCGCGGGTTTGCTGGGCAGGTGCTCTCTGGGCACATAAAAGCCGGTGATGATGTGGTCGTGATTCCCTCAGGCGTCTCCACGAAAGTTGCAGCGATTGATTATCTTGGTGCAAATGGAGAGGAGTCTCTTCCCATCGCGCAAGCACCCCAGTCCATAACTCTTCGCCTCGAAGATGAAGTCGATGTTAGTCGTGGAGACATGATTGTTCGAAGTGGCAATGCGCCAGAGGTAAAGCGCGAGTTCGAAGCGAACGTTGTCTGGTTTTCGGATTCACCCCTTACTCTTTCGAAAACCTATCTTGTGCAGCACTGTTCTCGATTTGTGAAGTGTAAGATTACCGATCTTCGTTATCGAATTGATGTAGCGAATTTAGGCCAGCAACCTGCTGAAAAGCTCCGAATGAATGAGATCGGGCGTGCGCATCTTTTGGCCAGTGAACCACTCTACTTTGATCCCTATACGAAGAATCGGCGAACCGGAAGTTTCGTTCTCATTGACCCAGAGAACTACATGACAGTAGCCGTAGGAATGATTCTTGAACGGAGAACTGCTGGGGTGGCGCTTCGAGAGCCTACGATTGAGCCACGTTCCCAGTTCCTCCATAAGGAAGAAAGTAAGCTCACTCAGGTTGAACGCGAACTTCGAAGTGGCCACAAAGCGTTCACGTTCTGGTTCACCGGGCTATCTGGTGCTGGAAAATCAACCCTATGTAAGGTGCTTGAGCAGCAGCTCTTTGAAAGGAATCGTTCTATTTATTGGCTTGATGGGGACTCGGTACGAAAGGGGCTCTGCCGAGACCTTGGATTCCGCCGCGAAGAGCGGCGTGAAAACTTACGGAGGATAGCCGAGGTCGCTAAGCTCTTTAACGATGCTGGTACGATAGCCCTCTGTTCCTTCATCACCCCATACCAGGCAGATCAAGAACTTGTGCGCGAAATCGTTGGACCTGAAAGATTCCGTCTCGTTTACTTAAATGCCGAACTCAATGTATGTGAAGAGCGTGATCCAAACGGCCTCTACCAAAAGGCGCGCGCTGGAGAGATTAAAGGATTTACCGGGGTCGATGCTCCTTACGAAGCGCCGATGTCCCCGGATCTTGTACTGAATACCGGAGAACTCTCTCCTGATGAATGCCTAAGTCAGCTGTTAACTTTCGCTCAAACGTTGCTTTAGGTTTGATGGCCTTCCAAACTGCCAAAACACCAGAGGTGTAATCAGCAAATTTAAAAAGGTGCTTGAAAAGAGACCACTAAAGATGACGACCGCTACCGGAACAAGAATTTCCTTTCCCGGCTCTTCGGCCCCAAGCAGTATGGGAGTGAGAGCAAGAATCGCCGTGAGTGCAGTCATAAGGACTGGAACAAGTCTTTCCGATGCTCCGCGATATATCATGGACATCGAAAACTCCTCACCTTCTTCAGTCATGAGATGGAGATAGTGGTCAATCAAGAGAATTCCATTTCGTGTTGCAATTCCTGTAAGGGTAATGAGTCCAACAAGCGAAGCAATGGACAATACTCCGCCGCTTAAATAGACCCCGAAAATTGCTCCGATAAACGAAAATGGTACTGCCAACATCACTTGAAGAGTTAGGTTTATGCTCTGGTAGTGAAGATAAAGAACGAGGAAGATTCCTATGAGGGCTATTGACCCAAGAAGATAGATAAGAGAAGAGGCCCGAGCCTGACTTTCAAACTGCCCTCCGTAGCTTATGAAATATCCCTCTGGCAGAGTTACTTCATTATGAACTCTATTCTGTAGCTCTTTCACGGTTGATACGAGATCTCTATCTGCTACATTGGCCGAAACGACAATTCGCCTAGAGGTGTTTTCTCTTGCGATAGTATTTGGTCCTCTTGCTTTCTCTATTGTAGCAACGGCTTCAAGGGGTACATAGCTTCCGTTATGAAGAATGATTGGAAGTCGCCTAAGTGTATCAGCTTCTTGTTGTTGCAAGTGGCTCATGTGTAGAACTACATCGTATGTGCGCTGTTCTTCTATGATTCGTGTAACGACCCGTCCATTTAGTGCAGTTTCTAGAGTTTCGCTAATCTCCTGAACGGTTAGTCCCAGTAGCGCTGCCTGTTCTCTATCAATACGGATATGAATTTGAGGGACGAGTATCTGCTTTTCAACGTACAGATCGACTATTCCAGGAACTGACGATGCAACCTCTCTCACTTTCTCAGCCAGCCCACGAAGTTCGGCAAGCTCAGTTCCAAATATCTTAATCGCCAGCTGCGAACGCACTCCTGAAACAAGGTGATCGATACGGTGAGATATCGGTTGCCCAACGTTTAGCGAGGTGCCGGGAATTGAGCCAAGCTTAGCGCGAATCTCTGCGAGAATTTCTGCCTTGGTTCTTCTGGAATCGCGAAACTCTCCCTCAATTTCCGTTGAGTTCACCCCTTGCGCATGTTCATCATTCTCAGCTCGGCCGACTCGGCGACCGGTGATAGTTACTTCTGGAAGTTCAAGAAGTAGCTGTTCTGCTCTCTTGCCAAGCCGATTGGACTCCGGAAGTGATGTTCCAGGTGGCGAAAGAAGAGAAACCGTAAAGGCGCCTTCATTGAATGACGGCAGGAACTCTTTGCCAAAGGTTGACCCCAGAATGATAGCACTGAGCAGGAAAAGCGTCGTAGCTGCGAGGCATAGCGCTTTGAATCGGAAGACGAACTCTAATCCCTTTTTATGTAGAGATTTGAGAGTTCGTACTATCAAGCTATCTCGCTCATCGTTGATGAGTTTCATCTTTGGAAGAAGATAGGAAGCGAGTACTGGCGTAACCGTGAGTGCTACAATCAGTGAGCCGAGGATTGAAGTGACATAGGCATACCCGATAGGACGGAATAACCTCCCTTCAATTCCAGTCATGGCGAATAGCGGGATGAAAACGAGAATGACGATAAAGGTTGCGAACACGATGGAACCGCGCACTTCTCTTGAAGCCTCGTAAACGACCTGCAGGGCAGGCTTTGGTTGAGCTAAGAGACGATTTCCTCTAAGTCGACGAAAAATATTTTCGACATCTACAATGGCATCGTCAACGAGCTCGCCAATCGCGATAGCGAGTCCTCCAAGGGTCATGGTGTTGATCGAGAGTCCGAGGTAGCGAAAAAATATAAGAGAGAATGTGATAGAGAGTGGTATTGCCGTCAGAGTAATTATTGTGGTTCGGAAGCTCAGTAAGAACATGAAAAGTACTAAAGTGACGAGTATCGCACCGTCTCTGAGAACCTCTTGGACATTGCTAACGGCAAGGTTGATAAATCGACTCTGTCTGAAAATCGAATCATGGAGCTGCACTCCCTTAGGGAGAGACTCTTTGAGAGAATTAAGCTCTTTTTGAATTCGGCTTGTAAGAGCCACAGTATCGGCCTCGGGTTGCTTTTGAATGGTGAGTATTACCGCATCTTGACCGTTAACACCCGCGTCTCCTCGTTTCGCAAGGGGACCACCAACCTTAACCTGGGCAAGATGCTTTACCTGGAGCACCTGCTCTTCGTGGTCCGCTCGATGAACCAGGGAATTTTCAATATCAGATTGAGTTTGGAATCTTCCGAGTGTTCTTGTTAGCTGCTCTTCGAATGGTCCAATGATATACCCACCAGAGGAATTATCGTTCGATGCCTTGAGAGAATCCTCAACTTCAGATAGTGCAACTTTATGACTTATGAGCTTCTCGGGATCAACGACAACGTGATACTGCTTTACATCTCCTCCAATAACGCTGACTTGCGAAACGCCGCTGATAGCGAGCAATCGAGGTCGAAGGATCCAATCTGCAATCTCTCGAATATTCGCGTCGGGGGTGACAGCGCTATCCACGGTAATACCTATGAGCATTATCTCACCCATAATCGAAGAGATCGGGCCAAGAACTGGATTGATATCAGGAGGGAGTGTAGTTGAAGCCTGCTGCAGCTTTTCAGTAACAATTTGGCGAGCTTTGTACACATCAGATTCCCAATCAAAATCAGCCCAAACGAGCGATAGCCCTGGAATTGCGGCTGATCGAACTCGATAAACCCCCGGAGCTCCATTGAGGACAGACTCGATAGGAAAGCTTATCTGATTCTCAACTTCTTCAGGGGCCAATCCGGGAGCTTCTGTGAGAATGCTGACGACGGGTCGGTTGAGATTTGGCAGTACGTCGATCGGGAGACTTGAAAAGGTCGAAACACCATATGCAAACAGCACTACGGCGCATGCACAGACAAGGAGCCGATTGCTAAGACTCATTTGAATAATGCGATCAATCATAATGCTCAGTGATGATGGTGGTTATCTTCTGAATGGGAGTGACTTTCACTTTTCGTAGTTTTTGGTTCGTCGTGAGTGTGGCTTTTCGCCTCTATATGATCATCGTGTTGGTGATGATCGTGGGCCTCTTCGCTATTCTTTGCTGAATGATCATGATGATCTTGTGGTGGCAATTGGGTGCGTTCTTCAGAATGTGAGTGGCGTTCGTGGTCATGAGAGTCGGCCTCAATATGGGAATGTTCTCTGGTATTCGATTCTTCATTGTGGTGGTGATCATTCGATGCTTCCGATTTTGCAAACTGTAGCTGATAGTGACCTTGAACTACCACTACGTCATCTGGTGCCAATCCATCTCGTACTTCAACAGAATCTCCGTACGAGTCACCAAGCTTAATGTATGTTTTTATATAGGTATGATCGTGCTTGCGAAAAACGAACTGCCGTTCAAATTTTCCCAGAACAGCTTGTTTTGGGACTACGAGTTTCTCCCTCCGGTCACCGATTCCTAAATGTATCTGCCCCGTCATCCCAGGTTTAAGAGCGGTTTCTGAATTCTCGATTCTCGCGTGAACATGACCAACTGGAGGATTCCCACGAAAGATGGCGTCAACAGTTTCTATGCGACAGGAAAAGTGCTTTTTTGGATACCGCTTCGTATGTACGGTGCATAGACCGCCGTGCTGAATACTCTCAGTAATCGTCGAATCAAACAGATCTCCCTCAAAGAGTACGTGGTCAAGATTGCTGACTACGAGCAACGGATCTGTTGGTTCAAATATCTGTCCTGGTCGCGCCCGAATATCAGTAACGAATCCATTGATGGGGCTACGGAGAACTTTGATCTGCCCTCCAAGCTCAATAGGCTGAACTCGAAGAAGCTCCTGGTCCTTCTCTACCTTGGCACCGGAAAGAGCGAACATGTTCAATACTTTGCCACGGAACGGCGCCGTAATCAGCGATTCCTCTCGAGGATCCGCTGTCACCCTGCCATAGAGCGTTTTCACTGGCGCAAGGAGTTCACGGTGTATCGTGGTGGTTTGAATGTCCAGATTCTCCTCTGCCTCTCGTGAAAGTTTAATAACATCTCCTAAACTTGCCGACTGGAAGGCGTCAGAGATATGCGAACCATCTGGACCATGAGCGTGGCCCCCATCGGCGCGAAGTCCGATTGGAAACATCAGCAAAAATGTAAGGTAGCTTCCTACGAGTTGTTTGTTCCGCACGTTTGTACTCCTTTAAAAAGTTAAATCGCCACTTATGAGAGAGAGTTGTAAGTGGTCTTGAAAAGCTTCAACAAAAAGTTCCGTCGTGCGATCTAAAGCGGCGTGGTAGTCCGTTTGTGCCGTCCAAAGTTCGAAGAGGGAGAGCTGTCCATTTTGGAATAACTCTTCGGAGGATTTTAATGCCGATCGAAGGGCGGGAAGAACCTCCTCTTCATACTTATTCGCTTGTTGGTATTTTGCTGTTGCCCCGTCATAGAGCAGTTTGAACTCTTCTTTGAACCGTTTACTCTTAAAATAGGACAGGAAAGCGGAGGATTGATCTCGGGTCGCTCGAGCAGCTTCCCGATTTCCGTTGTTTGTATTGAAGAATGGCAGAGGGATGGTAAATCCCAAACCCACAAAGTGATTTCCATCCTCGTTACGTGCATAGCCGATTTGGGGTTGAATGCCCGCAGAAAGAGTGTCCGTGTCTGCTAACCTTACCTTCTCATCGTCAAGGCGTGACTGGAGCATATATCGTTTGATTAGACCTTGTTCATTTGCTTTCACCTCAGTCCAGATTCTGCTGAAGGGAGGGAGTGATTCAATTTCTGGTTTGACAAGCCGCTCTTCTCCGATAGTAAATCCGGTGAGTCGTGTAAGCGTTGCCTTAAGCTTTGCTTTTGAATGCATCATTCCCAAAAGGGCGGCTTCCAGCTTTGCCACAGTTGCCTTTGCAGTATGTTTTTGCGGAGGCCGGAACTGACCGATTGCGGTGGGCTGTTTAACGAGCCGGTAAACGGAATTGGCTCTATCTAACTGTTCCTCAAGATGTCCCTCTTCAATTTGAGCGGCCCAAAGAGAGCAGTATGCTACAGTAAGCTCTACCAAGAACGACTGAAGTTCGAATTGCTTTTCTCGAGAGGCAACTGAGCGGATGAGTGAGCCCACGGTGCTCCTGTTGCCAAAGTCACTCAGTCGTAAAGGTTGCGAAAGCGTTAAGTTCAGTTGACTGTCTGGGCGTTGCCCATCGTATGAAGCCGGTATGCCGACGGAGCCTTGGAGCTGAGGGTTTTGAAGCTGCTCTAACGAAAGAGCTTGTGCAATCTTTGCAGAAAGTGTGGCGTCAATTTTTCTAACCTCAGGACTCTCCACAAGTGCTCGACTACGCACCTTGTCCAGCGAAAGAGTGGGGAGAGGAGTCTCTGCATATGCAGGGAGAAAGGGTGCCAGGAGAAACCAGTGTATGAGAAGTAGAATCTGAAGCGCGCGAATCGGTATTTTCATGTCGAAACTTTTTTGAGTAATTGTTCAAATTGAACGACTCGTTGTTAACGGAGCAGGTGAGCCGGAGGACTCAGGAGAGGGGAGATGACGGCGGGCCGGTCGGCACTTCGGAAAGGCTAGAAATCATGAGGTGAACTGCTGATAAGGGAGGTGCTCGTTCTGATGGAACTCGTGGAACCTCAAAATTTGAAAATTTGCCATCGACGCCTAATAGGACGAATGCTGAAGTTGTTTCAAGTGGCAATTGAAGTAGAGGGAATTCTGCGGAGCGAAGTGTCACTGGTATTATAGAGCAACAATCTATTTGATGCTCGTGTGCTCCATTGTTCCGCTCATCCGAATTTTTGGAGGGCACTCTGTTCGAGGCCTCTGGGTTGATTGAGTATTCCGAATGATTTTCATGTGAAAGATGGAGGTGATGAAAGGTATTCGGGGCTCCTCTATGAAGAGCGGTCTCGATCATTGATCCAACAGATGGCTGCAGCAAGGTTGCACCAGTCATGAGCACGAACGCGAGCAAAGCGAGCAACATCCTAACGAAGGTTATTCCAACGTTCTGTCTAATTCTTGGGGCTCGTATCATCGAAAAGTTTATGTCTGCGTTCAAGGAAATGCCTTGTATCCAGTGCAGGGATAGTATTTCAGAATTTTTGGGAACAGGACAAGTTTGAGGTTAAGAGGGGAATTGGGTGGTCGCCCTGACCGATGTCATTTGCGGTAAGTGGCTAGAACCCATGATAGAGTCCAGTCGAAAATGCCACAGAGCTTCGAAAACATTCTTGTCGAAGCTCTGTGGCTAATCGAGAATAGGGAAAACGGAGTGAGCGATATGAATTTCCCTAAAATAGTGTGTGGCTTGTTACTTTTTACAGCTCTCGCCTCCTGTGGCGGTGGGGGAGGTGGTGGATCTAGTGATGACTCAGCGAATGCATTGCCTGAAGAAGATCTCCGCCAGCAATTTGTTGAGTACTTTGGGACAGAAGGAAATATCTGGAAGCCGAGCTCAGATCCGATATCTTCCGGAGCCGGAAACCTTGTTGTTCTCCTAAGCCCAAAGTATACAACCCGCTTTGATACCTGTGAGCTCACTCTCATTGACGGATCGACGGCACAACTCCTCTGTATCGATTTTGAAGAGTGGACGCAGATTCCCTTTAGCTGTTTTAGTAACGGTGGTAGACAAACATGGCGGGCGAACTTTGGTTGCGATGACGCTGCTCTTGTAGAGGTGACGTGTCGTGATGCAACTCAAGAAGTTGTTTTTACTGTTGATGGACCAGCTGTAAGTGCCGTCTGTAGCCGCTTCGGGTAATTTCGCTACCCATGACTTGCTAAGCGGCGGATTGCAACTTCATCGATTCCGCTACTTTCATCTACTGCGTGGAGCCAGTCTTTGTTTATGATCTGAAGTGAACAGAGTCCTTGGTGTACGAGGGCGACTGGTCTCTCTGAGACGGAGAGATAGCCACGAAGATTCTCAAGGAAACGTTCTAGAAGTTCCCCTCGAAAGGGATTAATGAGGGTTACAACCGATGCTTTTCGAAAATCGGTTGTCAAAGAGGCGTCGCCAACTTCAAACCGAACTCGCTCAAATCCAGCTTCGGCAACCCGTCTATTTGCATATTCTACGTATGTCGGCTCTAACTCGATTCCGTGGACCGAAGCACCTGTTAGGTGATGGAGCATCATTCCAAGACGTCCTGTCCCTGAGCCAACATCAAGCACGGTATCACCCTTATGTAGTCCCAATTGACCAACGAGATCTACAACAAAGCGGTATGCTAATGAGAGTTCCGAGAATTGGTCTTCAGATCTCGCTCTAATTTTTTCGAAAGGGGCAGTAAACCCAAACTGCTCATCAAACTCTCTGTCTTGATGGTCATATCCGTAGAGCTCTCTAAGGCTAAACTGTTGGCCACGAAATTCATCGTCGTCAAAGATATCCCCCAAGCATTCCGCCGAGTACGGAGTTGAAAAATCTGTCATATCCCCCAACAGAAAATTTCACAAATTCAGAAGCGAGGGAGTGTACTGTAAAATTGTATCTTGTCCAATCCTCTGGTCGAAGTAGAGGGCAGCCGAAGAATTCGCTGGAGTTCGAGGAAGTTCGTGTCAGAAATTGAGGCCTCCTCCCTCGAGCTCTCGCGGATCCTCTTCCACTCCCTTCCCTCTCGGATCCGAGTGGTGGTTGCCACAGTTCTGTTCTGACCATCTATCTTCCAAGTCAAATACTGTAGTTTCAATGATTGGACCGGCGTCCTTTTGAATGATTTCTGGTGGTGTGGTTCCATCATACTGAAAGCGCACTTGAACCTCTTGATTGCAACTTCGAGACACAACCAGCTCTGACTTTTCTCGAGCTAATGCGAGTAGCTTAAACCGCTGTCCATTATTCGGAATCCAAATTTTCCCAGGTGACCACTGCCAAAGTTGTTCGACCAGAGTAACGGTTTTGGTGTCGTCATACTTGTTTCGAAAAATTCCGTCGTAAGAGTAGTTTACCTCGGCATTTCCAGTAGCTGGAGAAATTGGGAAGGTGAGATAGGCCGCTCGATATAGCTGCCCATTGTGGAGATACTGGTCAAAGCTATTTGCCGCTCCGGCATTGAGATTTGGAATTGGCGATACCATTGGCTCTGGGGTTACTTCATACCGCAATGCTACATCCACTGGACGTCTTATATGATCCCCAAGCTTGGAGGCTTGTTCGAAACTTATTGGTTTAAAAAAGCCGATGTTCAGATCGTAGCAATTATTGCTATAGACGTGTTCAACCAATTCATTTCTTCCATCAAGTTTTGCGTAAAAATTGACAATCTTTAGTAGATGTTCGCTGCAGCCCCAAAAGTCTCCCAGAAGTGCATCACCCGACATTCGATGTGTTGAAAGGGCCGAGAATGGGCGCAAGAACTTAACCGCTATCATTCTCAAGTATGCTTCGTTGAGCTCTGCTTGTGTAATATAGTTAAAAAGGTCGCCCGGAACTAAGGGTATAACCAGCAGTGTGCTTCCCTCGACGTCTGGCACGAATCGTTGCTCAAATTGAGCAGGCTCCAAGGCCGTTTCTGTCTCTCGATCAATCTCTTTGTGAAGGTCTCTGACACTCAACGGAATGTCCCAAAGTACAATGATGTCTGTTTCGTGCTGGAATGTTCCAGCGGAGATTCGCATACTTCCGGCGTTCACCATACTCAACTGTGCATATTGATCGTTCTGCACGGATTGAGAAGCGATGATTTGAGGTACACCCGGAAAGCTAACATTTTCAAAGGTGATCGTGTTGCCGCTTGGATTGAGGGACGTTCCGGTGACGACGGATGCGTTGTCCCAACCCGGCTGAAGAAGCGCCTCTGAATCGAAAAGATAGGCAAGCTGGGCGTTTAAAGTGTTTACTGAAGGGAGACTTTCACTCGCATCGACAGAGCTCGCAAGTACGAGAGGTTGTGTGGTTCGTATCTGTGGAAGAAGTAGTAGGGGATCTAATGTTGATGGTAGTGGGTTTGTTACCGAGTAGGTGGACCGGCTTTCATACGTAGTGTGTGCAAATGAGGTATCTCTACTTACCCCACGGAGCCTAAGAACGTTATCCTGTGCGGAATTACCGAACGCTCTCTTCGGAAAGTAAGAGAAGGGATGATTTCGCTCTTGAAATAATGTTGCATTCACCATTCGTTCCGTCATGGTAATGAGGTCTTGGTTGATGGTCGGTTCCAGGATATCTCGCAGGAATAAGCGCGCATCATCGACTTGCTGTGCCACAAAGTCATTGTAGAAGCGCTGAGGTATTGGGATTGAGCCTATTTGAAGATTATACGAAAGCTCTTTTATCGGATGTTGTACTGCTTGCACGCGTTGCACTTGATAGCCATTGTTATCGAGCTTTAATGTGAGATCTGTAATAGTGGTGTTTGAACCAATCGATGCAGCCCAATTTAAGTCGAATATTCCTGCTAGGTCGACAAGGCACGCCAGGATGATGGGATTGTAAGCTTTAACTCGGGCGTACCCATTTAGCCCTAGGTCATATGAAATTCGAATGGTGACTTCGTCTCCGTTTGCTGCCAACGGTGCAATGTTGAGATTCTGAACTTTTGTAAAGAAACGTGGGCGTGATACATGAAATTTGCTGAAGAGGTACTCTGAGCTCGAACAGCTGCCGTAAGAATATGGGCCGTCTTGATAGATAAATTTTGTTTCTGGTACCCCCGTGATTCTCGACTGTAGCATCGAAAATATCGGCCCACCAAAGATTCCATTCCACTCCTGGATGCCATGGCTGAGTCGTTGAGAGATTTGGTTGTTGTGATCAGCTGCATCTGAGCGCATGAGATTGAAAGCTTCAGCTACCTGGATGACTCCGTGTCCCGTTTCGTCGTCAAAACCAGGGGCAGCTACATCGGTCGCGCTATTTTCCAGCACCTCTCGAAAATAGGCTGCCATGCGGTGCAGTCGTACTGATCCATCTGGCCATGTTTCCATGAGATCAAGGATCTGAGGGAATGCAAAAGGACTTTTTAGGAAGTACGACCATAGCAGTCCTAGCGCACCAGAAACGTGTGGCGTGGCAAAGGAGGTGCCAAATCCATCTAGGTCCCATTGGATTCCAGATGACGTATAGTAAGGAACTGGAATTTTGTAGCCGGGGGCGGAGAGGTCCGGTCCTCTATTGCTTGCTCCGGTAAGACCATTTCCAAAGTCAAATATTGCACGTTGTGTTGGATCTACTCCACCGTTCCCGTCGTCGACACCTGTTGCCCCGACGCCTATGGTTTGTTGAAATGCTGCCGGATAGAGTGGGAAGGGCCGATCCTCATTTCCAACGGCGGCTACCGTATGCACTCCCCATTCTTCAGCTTCGATCATCAGTGCTTGAAGTGCGGGAGAGGAGAACGGAAGTCCCCAGCTCATATTGATGATGTTCACTGGTGTCCTGATGTTATTCCTGAGCTCTTGGAAGAGCTTAAAGACATCTGAAATTCTTCCGGTGATATCTTGAAGGCTTGATAGATTGCCGAGACCAAAGCCGTACATGCTTCTTCTTGCTCCGGGACACGTGCCATTGGATCCAAACAGATTATCCTCTCGTCCTGCGGAGACATAAGATACTTGGCTTCCATGAGGTACATTTCCCCAAGGTAATCCACGGACAGTTGAAGGAAGATTCACTTCAATACCGTTTAGATACTCGTAGTAATCAAGGGCGCTATCGATGGTATGAATGGTAAGATACTCGTCATCACAGCGCGTTTCGTCGAACGCTCGCGGGTTGTTGTCTGTGCTGAGAATGTGTCGTGAAATTCCCGTAAAGTTGGAGTACCAGGGCGGAGACAGAGGATCAAGCGTGTAGTTTGGACCGCTCCCAATGCCCGGAAAAGTCGTCGCTTGTGTTAGGTTGCTGCTGGAAGTTGGAGTCGAGGCTTGAGATATGACGCCAAAGTCTGGCTCGACCGAGAATGCAAACTCTGATCGAATGCGATCCGCAGCAAGCTGTATTCCACGGCGGTTCTCCCCGGTGAGAAGTGCCGTTCGCTTGAATAGAGGTTCAATTTCTACCCCGAACTGATTGGCGATTTCTTCCAGTGATTCTAGTTGAAGAGGGTTAAATCCCTCCATATTAGTTATGAGAAACTGAGAGTAGAGGTCTGAACTTGCCAGTCGAGGGTGTGTAACTGGCTTCTCCAAAAATGGATCCTCCTCTTTATGAAGATCCTCTGTCGGAAGCTCTTCTGCTATACAATTAAACTGCAGAAATGAGAGAACAAGAATGGTGACAACATTTTTCCATGAGATGGAGTGGCTCATAGACTACCTCAATAAAACCCCAGAAGATTCTTCCCCTCGTCGCATGCTCGAGCATACGAACGGAAGAGCTTGAACCTGAGCCATGTCCCACCCCGCACTACAGTGACTCAAAGACAAGTGCCGTAATCCATTGCCAGAAAGAGTTATGCGAGTTTTTCGTAGGGAAGTGATATTGAATAGTTGAGTTTTGCCATCGAATTTCATCCGTGCAACGAATTGCTACTCGTGGGAAATTGCGCTCCCCCAACGCTTTCTCCACGCTTGAAACTGCAGGACATCCCAAAGCGGATAGTGGAATTGAAGCTCATTCCGTTGGTGTTGAGACCATTTTTCCATAATGACTTGGCGGTTTAGCAGGCCATCTTTGGGAAGTGCCTCTTCACTGAGCAGGCTCTCTCCCCATTCTCTGAGATCCTCCCGCAACCATTGATGGATCGGGATTCCAAACCCCTTTTTCGGCCGTTCGAAGAGCTGCTTCGGAACATACTTCTGAAGTACGTCACGCAATATGACTTTCTGAGTGCCGCGGTGAATACACCACTCCGGCGGGAGAGAACGTGAAAATTCGACAATACGATGATCGAGAAGTGGAACTCGCGCCTCAAGTGCACAGGACATGCTTGCCCGGTCAACTTTTGTGAGAATGTCATCCGGCAAGTAGGTATTGAGATCGAGGTAGGTCAGATAGTGATAGACCTCCGTAAATTCCTTTTCTAGCTGATAGTTCGTAAGTACTGATCTTGCCGACTGGAAGGGAACTGGATGGTACTGTGGTCGCCAATGGGTGTTTGCTGTGCAGTACAGCTCTCCAAGGGAACGCGAAGAGAGTACTTCAGCAAGTCGGTGAGCTTTTAGACCGACATACTTCATTTCGCGAAGGGATCTCGGAAAAATCGGTTGAAGCAGATCGTAGATTTGTGCCCAGGTGCGCATTGGAAGAACTCGAATCCCACTGGCGAGGAGATTTCGAATTGGACCTGGAAGGAACTTTACAGAGTTCCAGATATTTACTGCTATTGGATGCCTGGTGTAACCACAAAACAGTTCATCTCCGCCGTCACCAGAAAGTGAAACGGTGACATGTTCTCTCGTTAATCGCGAAAGTAGCGTGGTTGGGACTTGCGAAGAGTCAGCGAATGGTTCGTCGAAGTAGAGAGGAAGGTCTGGAATGAGTTTCAGTGCTTCGTCTGCTGGAAGGTAGAGTTCGGTATGATCAGTGCCAAGGTGTTCAGCAATAGCCTTAGCATACGGAGCTTCGTTATATCCCTTCTCCTCAAATCCGATAGAAAAAGTTTTAACAGAGCCGCTGTTATTGGCCTTCATGATGGCTGAGACAACTGACGAATCGATTCCGCCCGAGAGAAACGCCCCGAGTGGAACATCAGCAATGCTTCGAAGAGCAACAGAGTCAGCAATCAAGTGCTCAAGCTGCTCCTTCGCCTCCTCGAAATTTTTGGGCCGTCCCTCATGCACTTTGGGAACTTCCCAATAGGATTGCGGGCTTCTCGCGGAAGAATTCTTAAACGGAGAAAAGCCATCGGGAGTTCTGGAGAGCTCTACCTCCCGAAGGGTGAGTGTCGTTCCAGGAAGAAGTTTAAAAATATCCTCAAAAATCGAGTAAGGGGCTGTGATATATCCGAGTTCGAAGAAGATTGAAGTGGCAGTTGAAGAGAGAGGGAGGCAAAAGTCTTCCAGCTCAAAAAGGGCCTTTAGCTCGGAGGCAAAAACAAAGCCACTCTTCAACCATCCGTAGTAGAGCGGTTTTATTCCTATACGATCACGAGCAATCTGCAAAACGCGGTCCTTTGCAATCCAAACTGCTAGAGCAAACATCCCGTTTGCCTTTTTCAGCGTTTCTTCGAGTCCCCATTCATCGATTGCGGCCAACAAGACTTCGGTATCCCCAGTGCTTCGAAAGTGTAAACCTCGGGATTCCAGCTCGCTTCGGATCTCTGCAAAATTATAGACTTCACCATTATAGACGAGGACATTTCCTGTTCTTGGAGAGATCATCGGTTGATGCCCAAGAGGAGAGAGATCGAGGATTGATAGCCTCCGATGCCCAAGCGCGAGCCCGTCGGCATTAACCCACGTTCCAGAATCATCAGGTCCACGACTCGCGATGCGCGCAGCGGCAGCACGAACGATAGCTGTTCGCTCTTCTTGAGAATGTTTCTTTGAGTAAAAGCCTACTATGCCGCACATAAATCTTAAGAATCCAGGTAGTATATAGAACAGATGTGTATTCGGACAGAGAAGTAGCGCTCCGCCAATTTTTTAGTCAGAAAAGATACTCTCACAAGACTTCAGAACGTCAGGCCTTATTGAGTTCAAATCCTCTGTGCTAGCCCGCTTGCGGGCGCTCCGTGGCCGCCATGGGCTTCGAAGCCTTGGCGAAGGAGGCTGTGTTCAGCTTTAAAAAATCTCTCGAACCACCGCTGTCCTTCTGGCAAACACAAAGACTATTTCTTCGAACCTCCCCGTGCTAAAGAATAAAAAGCATCACCGTCATCACCAATGAGCACACGAACCAACACATTCCCTCCCGGCATTCCATACATAATAGGAAACGAAGCGGCTGAGCGGTTTAGCTACTACGGCATGAAGTGCATTCTCGTCGTTTTCATGACCCAGTATCTAAAGAATGCTGACGGCGCGCTGTTGCCGATGGATGAAGCCGATGCGAGAGGTTGGTACCATCTTTTCTCTGCAGCGAATTACTTTTTCCCTCTTCTTGGAGCCTTGATTGCTGACATCTTCTGGGGAAAATACAAAACTATTCTGCGACTTTCTATCCTGTATTGCCTTGGACATTTTGTCCTCGCGCTCTTTGAGACACGCACAGGACTTGCCGTAGGTCTAATGTTCATCGCGATAGGATCTGGCGGAATTAAGCCCTGTGTTTCTGCTCATGTAGGAGATCAATTCTCTAATTCAACTCAACATCTTGTTGAGCGAGTCTTCAGCTACTTTTATTTTTCTATTAATCTTGGAGCTTTCGTCTCTACGCTTCTTACTCCCTACCTCTTATCTCGGTACGGCCCAAGCCTAGCTTTTGGAGTCCCAGGATTGCTCATGCTTATCGCAACAGTTCTTTTTTGGAAGGGGCGAGAGGTGTTTATAGCAATCCCTCCAGCTGGTATTTCTCTGTATCGCGAGGCATTGTCCGATAAGGCGCACCGCCGTTCGCTTCGCCAGCTTCTACTCCTGTATCTCTTTATCTCGGTCTTTTGGGCACTGTTTGATCAAACTGGATCCTCATGGGTGCTGCAGGCGCAGAAAATGGATCGCACTCTATTTTTTGGCTCGATAACTGTCCTGCCTTCTCAGATTCAAGCGGCAAATCCCGTTCTCGTAATGATTCTTATCCCTCTCTTTTCCTTCCTGCTCTATCCTGCCATAGAGAAACGAAGTCGCTTTACACCTTTACGCAAGATGGTAGTCGGAATGATGCTGACTGCTTTATCTTTTGTCGTCATCGGCATTGCTGAAATGGAGATCCAAAGTGGAGCTTCGGTATCTATCGCTTGGCAGCTCGTCGCGTATACCATTCTTACCGCTGGAGAGGTGATGGTTTCAATCACAGCCCTTGAGTACTCCTATACGCAAGCACCGCTACAGATGAAGTCCCTCGTCATGGGTCTCTTTTACCTGTCGGTTACCTTGGGAAATCTTCTTGCTGCTGGGGTGAACTTTCTCGTGTCAGCAGGGGACGAGTATTGGTTTCTCCAGGCAGAATTTTATTATCTCTTCTTTGCGCTGCTGATGTTTCTGACCGGGATACTCCTCTCAGTTTTTGGTGCGCAGTTCCAAGAAACCACCTATCTCCACCTCAAAGAGCCTTAGGCGTAGCCTCGAAGGTAAACCGAAACCGTGATCTCAATTCTCCTAACGGGAAACTCGAGGAAGCTCTTAAGCATGGACGCTCAATCTTTTTCCCAAACTCATCTGAGTACCATGAAGAGCATTGTTCTAGCTGGAGATCCCCTTGTGCGAGTTCTATAGTGAGCAGGGACGATGGTGCCCTTACTGTTACTTTTCTGTCGGTTGAATGCCCTTCAAAGGTGCAACCTGGAGCAAGATGGAAGTTCCACTCACAGGTTCGTGGCTTTCCTGAGTTCACGAGGAGATCCTCAATCTCAACCCCTGAATTGTGTTCCAATACCTTAACTTTCCTACGCCAGAATATTCGGAGCCGTTTGTAAGCGGAATCGTTAGCGGCAAATTCCGTGTCGTCGACGGAAACATCAAACGGCCCCCCGCGATATCCGACACGAAAACTTTTCCAGATGTCATTTGGCTCTTCATTATCGATAAGAACTACGTTGTGAGCTCTTGCCGAACGAAAATAGTGACGCCATTCGCCCTCTTTGTACTCGTAAATTCCTGAATCTGTCAGAATCGGCTCGCCTTGGTAGTAGAGGAGTACACCGAGAGTATCGTTGTGAGCATGACCTGGCAGGTAGTCGGGGCCTATCGGTCCAACGTCAAAGTAAAGCGCTAAAGGATCGCTGTTGTATACCACCAGTCCGGTGCTTTTTAAATGTTCGAGCGTATGGGGAATATATGGATCTGTGACGAGATCCATCTTCTGAAGTTCTCCACGCAAAAGCGCATAAGGCGGCGCCACTTCCTCGCTCGAGTCGTTCAATAACGGAAAATGATTTTGATAAAAAATGATATCGCCGTAACGAGCCATTCTATGGATGCCTTCTTTTAACCAGAGGGGTACTTCACGTTCGCTTTCTACTAACGCCCGTGCAGAAGCGTAGAGTGCCTCTAGTACAATGAGGTGGTACATGGGACTCCGCTCAAAGTGTCCTCCGTCATCCTCAAGTTGTTCAAAGAGTTCACGTTCAAGCAACAGTAGGCCTTTACGTACCGTCCAATAGCGATCAAAAAAGCATCCTCCCACGATCAATGCTTTCAGGTTTTCGATAAGATGATTACCGAGCAGATGGAACTCCAAATTGTTCCGTAGATGGCTCAGTTGATCATAGAGTGAGTCTCGAATTTGAGCTCGAAACGACTTCTCTAAATTCTGCCTCTCTCGAGAGTAAAACCAGATCCAGTTGCAGATTCGCTTCGATGTCGGATAGGGATGCCAGGCGATCGCGTGGCGCGCAGGGACTTCATCTATCCACTGCATAATAAGAGCCGCCTTCACCTCTGTATCAACAGCCTCACTAAGAAAATCAAAATAGTGTAGGTGAAATTGCCAGAGCAGATCCTGTTCTTTCGGAAACCAGTTTCCAGCGAGCTTTTGGGTTTTGTTTTGAAAGGAAAACGTATCTGGGGGGAGAATGTTCAGTCTCTGAAACTGCTCTTCAACGGGGTTTGTGAGCAACGTCGGCTTTCCTGTTGGAGAGCTCTTCTTCAACCAGTCTTTGAGTTTTTGAGAGCGAAAGATCGTCGATTTGAAACGGTAGAATAGCTGGTAGTAGAGCTGGCTCACCTCTAGGTATCGAATGGTATTGTAGTAACGACTGAGGTTCAAAGCAGTAGCCCAAAGTGGTTATTGAGAGTAAGGACTAAAGATTACAACTCGCAGTACTAAATGACATAGCCTCTAGTTAAAACGGCACTAAAGTCCCGTTTTATTAGTCGATAAGCGCTCATCCGGTGTTGGTGAGGAGCGCAATGGCAAGTGCCGGTTGTTGATTGGCTTGAGCGAGTATAGCTGTGCCTGCTTGCTGGAGGATATTCAGCCGGGTCAAGTTTGAGCTCTCAAATGCTATATCTGCGTCTCGTATCCGGGATTCTGCTGAAGCGTAGTTTTCTCCAGTTGAGGAGAGGGTGCTAATAGCAGAGGCTATCCGTGCTTGAAATGCTCCTATCACCCCACGTTGTTCTGAGAGCGATGAAAGTTTGTTGTCGAGAATTGATATAGACTGTCTAGCATCGGCCAAAGTCGCGAGCGAGAAATCGAGAATAGGGGAGATACCGTCTTCTGTATTGCCCGTATAAACATCGATCTGCGCTCCATCGTAGTCAGTAGAAGCAAAATCAACTACGCCGTCTGAGTTGAAATCTCCAGTTGTCACACTCCCGGAGGCTCCGGGAGACACCGGATACGCGGTTGCCGATTGGAATGTCCCATCACCCTGGCCGATATATACATTGGAGCTTCCGCCGTAGGATGCGGTGACGAGGTCCAGAATGCCATCACCGTTAAAATCAGCAGTCTCGATATCACCACCTATCGCTGAGCGTCGATCGCCAAAGATACCCGAGAATGACTCGGTAAAAGTTCCATCTCCGTTCCCTAGCAGTACTACGCCCTGATTCGAACTATAACTGGTAGTAGCTACATCAAGAATGCCATCGCCGTTAAAGTCTCCCACGGTTGATGAAACGAAAACACCTCCGGAGCTAGAGGAGCTAATCCGGGCTTGAAAAGTGCCGTCTCCATTTCCGAGATTGACGTTGATATCTCCACTATCGTCACCGTTAAGAATATCGAGAATGCCATCGCCGTTGAAGTCTCCAACGCTTAGGTTTGAAGAATAGGCAGTGGTACCGGTAAAGACATCCGATGTTGTAAAGGAGCCATCACCCGAGCCGAGCAATACCTCAAAAGTGTCAGAATATGAGGCAGCGGCTATATCCTGAATGCCATCACCATTGAAATCACCGACCTGGATATCGAAAGTAAGGTCATTGGTCGAAACGACGCTTACATCTTGAAAAGTTCCGTCGCCATTTCCAATGAGTATTCCGAGCTCGCTAGCACCGTATGAACCAACGGCAAGATCGAATATTCCATCCCCGTTAAAGTCCGCAGTTGCAATCGAATACGCCTGGTTGAATGATGCAGCGGCCTGTGCTTCAAAGCTGCCGTCACCGTTTCCGAGGAAAACCTGTACAGTTTCATTAGAGTATTGTGCAGAGGCGAGATCGAGAATGCCATCGCCATTGAAATCTGCCGAGACAATCCCAGTGCCACCGCCTCCACTCGAAACATTGCTCTTTGAGGTCAATTCGCCAGTACCCAGAGCTCCCCCAAGTGAGCTTAAGATGCCCCCATCGGTTCCATATCCCGCTTGAAGACGAAGACCATCAGCAAGTGTTCCATCAAAAAGATTCAGTCCGTTAAAATCTGTTGAACGGGAGATTCTAAAGAACTCATCGGAGAGCGCCTGTGCTTCAATATCAATTGACTCTCTCTGGGTGTTACTGAGTGATCCGTTCGAAGATTGCTGCGCGAGTTCTCGAATTCTGGTAACAACTGAGCTCAGTTCGGCGAGGGTCGAATCAGCAATATTTAGTGCAGAGAGTCCATCATTCAAGTTTCTTACGCCTTGACTGAATACCCTTCTATCTGCACTGAGCGTTGAAGCGATCGCCAAACCAGCAGCATCGTCACTTGCTCTGTTAATTCGTTGTCCACTGGAAAGTCGTTCGAAGACGGAAGACAGATCGGAGCTCGCCCTTGAGAGTTGGCGTTGCGCGGTCAACGACGCAATGTTGCTTCCGAGTGTAATTGGCATACTGCTCACGTCCATGTGGATTGTTTGCGGTTACAAACAATTTCCTACGAAAGAAATTTTCGTCGTCTTTTAGGGAAGTTGTTACGATCTGGAGCGAAGTTTCTGATATGTCAGGGAGATTTTTCGTACAAATCCGCCGAAATTTACGAATTGCCCCCAGTTCCGGACCCTCACTGCAAGTTTTTCCTAGAATTGGTCTCATAAATAGTCCCTCGTACAAAGTACACGCACGGGTGCACGAGCACGGAATGCCTGGACGAGGACGTTGTACGTAGACCTCCATGGCGATCTCTTTCCCCTCTGTCTATCTGTTTCACTTTTGGATATCCCTTACTAGGGCTCTATCTTTTCGATGAATTCCTGCAATTTGCCACATACTTGAAGAGCGATGTTTTTGTTTGGTGTATCGACAATCTGCGCCATTGCGGTTGATGGGGCCGTACCGAGGAATATTTTCGCTTCACCTGTGCTCCTATCGATAGCTTCCCGAGCATATAGGGGCATCGTGGTGTTTCCGATAAAGCCAACAAATGCCGCATCTTCTTTAAGGTTTCTATAGAGAGACTCTTTAATTGGGAGATTCTTAAGAGTCAGGGAGAAAGCGGAACTGGAAGTCGTTGGCCATTCAAAAGACTGTCCTGCTACTGTTACTGCCTGGGCCGCGCGTGTATCTAGGGCGTAAGAAAGCAATTTTCGACCCATTTCATAAGGGAGAAGCAGAGAAGCGACAGGCGAAAACGCAGCAATCCTTGCGATAATTCTAGAATATTTTCCCTCTTGAAGGTCTTTTCTCAGCGCTCCATTGCTCGTTATCACTTTTCTCAGATCCCGATCATAACTTTGGAGCGATGCAAGCGCTGCTCTTTCAACTACCGCCTGGTTTGGATGAAGTATACCTTCGACTAATGTACGTTGAGCAATCTGGTGATAGCTTCCGCGAAGCGCTACCGCTGCAAAATCTCCTGTAGCATCGGAAAAAAATAAATCCCGTAGCTGCTCTTGTGTCCTAGAATGACGAGTTCCTTGCAGGGCAATAGCAGCAGCATGTTTTGTGAAATCATCATGAAGGCCAGCTATAACTTGGATCATGATATCGTCGACATCCGTACCAAGCGGCCCTCGTTGTCGACCATCTTGTAGAAGAAAAGCTGCAGCAAGTTGTACCTTACGCGAGTGCTTCTTATCAGTAATGCAGTAAACGAGGTCTCCATAACGGAGCGTGCCTTCCTTGTATTTGGCTCCGTGCACTGTGCCTGTTTCCTCGATGAGCCTGAGAAAGGGGAGGTGTTCTTTGAAGTGGCGACTTCGCGCCGCAGCGCCTACTGGCGTTGTATATCGAAGACAGTCTACGAGGATACCTCTATCTTCTACTTCTGTTTTTGCTACCTCCCAGTCGATTTTCTCCAAGGCCTGCTCACCTGATTCAGCAGCTTCTTTGCGACGTGCGGCAAGCAACCGGTATTCCGCCACCTTCGTGAGCACATTCATCCCTATTTGGGAGAGTGCTAGACCATTTACGGTACTTGAAATTTCGGCACTATAAGGTTTGCTGTCTTTTGAAAGTTGCAAAGCTATCTGGATAGGGGCATCTTCAAGTCGACCACTGTACGCCTGTCGCGCAAAAAGAACCTCCCCCTGTTCCTCGTTAACAATTGCCACCGGGTTAACTTGATCCTCCGAAAGAAACACGTCCTTTGCGTAGGGCATTGTTTGTAGGAGAAGTTGTTTTTGCGCTTTGAGATCCAGATCTACCGTTGCCTCAGCGCTCTTCAGTAGTAGCTTAATCGGTTGTACATACTCGAGTGGGGAGTCGCCAAGTACGTAATCGACTCTTACTCCATCTGACCCGGCAAGCGCAGAGATGGCCCGGTTTCTAAGTTCTAGGAAATCATCCTGTCTTGCAAGATGTACTAGCTCTTCCAGGACGTTCCCATCGTGAGTCATGCGGAGCGCTACAGATGCAAAATCGCCGTGGTCTTTTGTGCGTAACAATTGCAGGAGATCCTTTGCTACGGAAGGACAGCTTCCTTGGAGAGCTAACGCGATACAGTGCTTCTTGTGTAAATCGTCTTCTTGTACAAACCAAGCGAACAGCTCTTCATCAATATCCTGAGGATTAACAGTGTTATCAATGCTCTTCAATTTACTGAGGAGATAGCCAGCGTAGAGGGAAGCGGTTTTTGATTGTGATGGATCAATAGCAATCGAAGTAAATGCTTCAAGTGTCGCTGTTGGACCAGTGATAAGACTTCGGGTTACTTGATCAACGGACTCAAGGAGAAGATCAAAAAGTTTCTGTGTTGATTCAGGAAGACCCTTGTAGAGAGAGATAATAGTAAGCCGCCCGGAGCGCTCAAACTCGTGGCGCTCGGGATCCTCATCTCGTCGAGAAGGTTCAAATGATGGGCCGTCCATGAAGCTCAGATGAAATTAAACTGCCTGACTCTAGCAAAATACTGCTCGGAGTAGTGTAAGAACCACCAGAAGCTAAGCAAATTATTGTAGTTACGGGGTTTCCCGGATCCCCGCTAAACTTGCTTAGACACCGTTTTATGCTTGAATGTACGGCGGGAATACAAGTTAGGGGAATGTGCGGGAAGATGGTCTCAGCCGATTCTGAGAATAGAGCCGGGAATGGCTCAAAGGGTAATGGAAACGGCGGCAACGGTCCAAAAGGTGTTGCTAACGGAGCCGGTGCATCCTCCGACGGGCAAGAAGCAAAGTTACCAGCTAGACCAAAAGAAGATCCGAGCACCGAACTCGAGGCCCATCCACTGAAAGGCGAACACGTTGGTCGGGTAGACTTTGACCATGTCAGTGTTGTCATTGCACAAGGCGTGAGCTTTCCAACTTTTTCTGATGCACTTGCTGTTGCCGAGCCGGGAATGCTCTTTGTCGATGGCATCTGTAAAGATACCACCCAGTTTGTCATGTCAGGAAAGATTGCCCCGGTGGGGAACATTAACCACCACCAGGGAGCCGATGCGAAGAGTTCCACCATGCAGTTTAAGGAGCTCATTCGGAACGAAAGAGATCTTCGATACTTCATGGATGAGGATGGGATGTTAAATCTTACCATCGTCATCAACCATCCCGATGGAGATACCATATCTCTTGCTGCGTTAGCGGAGATTTACAAGCTCCTAGATGCCACCGAAGTCCCCGGGCCAGTGCGTAAGTGGGTAGATCTCACCGATGCGATGGACACTCATAGCGGTCTCTATAGTGGGGTTGATTTCGGATCAACGACAGCAAAGATGATGTCTTACCTTCTTAACCCGTATATGGTTGGGCGAAGTCGACCTGGGGCGTCGGATATTTTTAACATCGTAACGACTTTTCAATCTTCCACTGCATCTCTCGTAAAATACCTCGCTGAAGGAGTTGTTCCAAAAGATCTTCCTCCGGTGGCGAAGAAGGTTACGAACCTCACCGATTTGGAGCGGTATGAGGATCTCGTGGTGCCACCCCGTCTACACGTTATTACCGCTGAGGAGATCTTTACCAAGGCAGCACTTGCAAAGCGAAAGGACGATATGGAGCGCTTCGTTTCTGTAGTTCGAGAGAGAAACGGCGAAGATTCAGAGTATGGAGCACAGTATGTGGTTGGAAAGCTTTCTCCCTACGGAGCTGCTGAGATGGCTCTTCGGGAGCAGATGCTCAATGCTGCAGAGAAAGAGCTTGGGACCCCGATTGATAAAAGCAACAACTGGGGTGGAAACCTTACCGTGAAGGGCTCACCTCGAAAGACAGGGAGTTTGCTAAATCCCTATCAGCTTGTCGCCATAGAGGGGGCAATAGCTGAGCTTGAAGCGGAGCGACCTGGCACTATCGGAAAAGCCCGGCTCACGAAGTTTAAGAGAGACGTTTTGCCGCGACTGCTGGAAGAATTCGCTGAGAAGTAAGCCCATCCCCCCTATCTTGGTTTCCGAGTATCGGTTTCGGAGCTTACCTTGAATCCCTATCGTTGATGCGTACCCCTATCGTTGATGCGTACGCAGTGCCTCAATCCGAGCCTCAAGCGGTGGGTGAGTGGCGAAAGCCTTCATCCAGCTGTGTCCACGTTCGCTAATCCCAAGTGCTGCAGCACCTTCAGGGATGCGTTGTTCGTCTGGGATCTCCATGTTTGCCCCCTGCTTCAAGTATTCAAGTGCGGCAATCATCTTGTTCGTTCCAGCAATCTTAGCTGAACCCGCATCAGCTCGAAATTCTCGTTTCCGAGAGAACCAAGCGATGATGAGCGAACCAAGCAGCATAAAAAGAATCTGTGCGGCGATGTAAATAACGTAGTAAGCGGCCATCTGAACTGCGCTGTTGTCACTTATTCGAGAAGCAACCTCTCGACCGATAATTCGCGCAAAGAAGATGGCAAATGCGTTCACAAGCCCTTGGAGGAGAGTCATCGCAAGCATATCCCCATTAGAGATATGAGTTACCTCGTGAGCCGAAACCCCTTCTACCGCCTCCCGTGGCATCGCTCTTAAAAGTCCAGAAGAGAAAGCGACAAGGGCGCGCGACTTCGAAGGTCCAGTTGCGAAGGCGTTCAGTTCTGGGCTTTCATAAATACCAACCTCTGGCATCTTCGGAAGTCCAGCTGCCTTAGCCTGCTGGTGAACCATCTCAACAACCCAGGTGTATTCGCTAACAGACTTTGGATCGATGACCTTTACCCCAAGAAAGGTCTTGGCCACCCAGCGTGACATGGCGAGCGAGAGAAACGCCCCACCAAAACCCCAGACAAGCGCCGAAACGGCGGAGTACCCGACAAACCCTTCCGGCACGATGCCGAAGGCCTGCAGCACCGACATGGCCACCGCAAAGGTAACCATGATGACAATGTTCGTAATAATCAGTAACAGCAGTCCTTTCGCGAGACCCTTAAACATCTAAATAGCTCCCATGCAGTTATAGCTTGCCATGTCTAGACGACGATGCCGGCAAAAAATTCATAAGAGAATCTAATACACCGAGATGCTTCCCGGTAAAAGAGAAAGCCGACATCACTCAATACGATTTTTTTAAGAATTCGCACCAAAAGGGGTCAAATTGTTTAAGAGGAGTAGCAAGTCGTTCAAACTTTGGACAAAAGGATGCATAAAGCGACAGTTTTCATTCTGAGAAGTGCCTGAATCCATGCGGTTACCCATGGCCTCACAATTGCTTATTGGTGCGCTCTTCATCAGTATGCAGTGAGTCGTTGCAACGAATAATCAAGCAATCGGAGGAAGCACATGAGAGTAAGATGGATCCTAGCCCTAACATTGATGATCTGTTTTGTAAGCACGAACTTTGTTTCTGCGGAAACTTCTGATTATCCGCGAAGTGACCGACCAGCGATGAACACCGAGATTATTCGTACTCGGATTTATCTCAATCGGATGGCTGAGCTCGCTGAAATGGCTGCCCAAGGAGGATGGTCTAGCCCTCAGCTAAGCGCCCTGGCAAATGAGTTCCACGCCTTAAAGGAGGAAATTAACCGGTTCACGAGCATCACAATCAACTTGCTTTCTGCTAGAAGTAACAACTTTCGCGCGGAACGCTTTTCCACAAGTGGATTGGGGTTGGCGAATACTGAACTTTCAATTGACGCCACTACCGTTGGACAGAAGCTGAACCGCATTGTTCTTGATGAAGTAAACACTGCTATTTCAAACCTTGTAGTTGAAGCAGCATCGCTATGGCGAAGAATCGCCATTTCGGGAACTCCAAACACCGGAAACTGCGCAGGTGGTTATGACAGTGGTGATGCCGGAGCGGTGCGCCGAGCATTAAACCAGGCAGTTCAGATCTTGCTCGATTCTTACAATCTATTACAGGGCCCAGCAAATGGAACAATGAGCCTTTTTGAACGTTCTGTAGTGAATGCACAGTTTGATTACAACAAGGAAGAACTTGAACTTCTTGGAGAGCGAAACTTCGCAAACCTCTCAACTCAAACCCAGCACTTTCTTAGAACAGTCATTGATCCTATTTACCTGGATATCAACGACAAAGGGGTAACAGCACCAACTGTGCAGCAAGCTCAAGCACAGGCGAATGAAGCAATTGCAGCGATTGCTGGAGCCTACACCGTTCTCTCTGTATGCGCCGGATAGAGAGAGAGAGAGCAATAATGGCGCGGCGCACCGAAAAGCCCCTTGGTGCGCCGCGCAACCAGTACCCCTCTGCGTCAGCCCGCTTGCGGGCGCTCCGTGCTCTCTGCGTTTAGCCTTATACGCTCTCTCAAACCA
>JAGRAT010000149.1 GCA_020434495.1 Bdellovibrionales bacterium
CGACTCTTCACCGAGAGACCTTTCAGAAAGAGTGGGATCCATTAGCTATCCACGGAGAGTTTGATTCTGCTTGCCTTGCTTACGCAACTGATCCGCAGGTTCGTGAGCATTCAACGAGTGGTGGGTTTATTACCGGGTTGTTGATTGAGCTACTTGAGCAAGGGGAGATCGATGGCGCTCTAGTAATTGGTTCAAGCGAAAATCCTCTTTGGAAAGGGCGTCCCCACATCGCGCGTACCCGTGAAGAACTGCTTGCCTCTATGAAATCAAAGTACGCTATTTCTCCAACCAACATCTCCTTTGCAGAAGTACTTCGCACCCCTGGAAAGTACGCAATGGTAGGACTCCCGTGTCAGATACACGGCTTTCGAAAAGCAGCTGAGCTCAGTCCTGTTTTGAAGGAACGTATCACTTTAGCAATTGGCTTGTACTGTCATGCGGCGGTGGAGCACGAAGCGTTCAGGATTATCTGGAACAGCATGGGAGAGAAGACTCAGGGGGCCAAAAGGTTTATCTCTCGAGTCGGAAAACACCCTGGTACGCCGCATCTGGAGCTTGAGGATGGATCGCTTTATCCGGTGTACTTTGGTGAAAAGCGGGGATACCGTCCGTCGTCGATGGAGATCATCAATATCGTCTATCGCCTTTTTACACCGAAACGCTGCCTCACCTGTTTTGATGCGAGTGCCGAGTTTGCTGATCTCGCTGTTGGCGATCCGTGGATGGCCCCACCAACTTCCGAGGTCGATTTTCAAAAGGGATGGAGCTTCGTCCTCGCCCGTACCCAGAGGGGGGGAGAGCTGCTTTCCCGGATGGAGAGATCGGACGCGATGAAGATCGAACCAGTCACCCGTCGTGAGGCGCTTGCTTGTAACCGAATGATGGGCACGGAGAAACGTTGGAGAGCCTTTCGAGTTATCGAAACCAAGCGGCGACAGGGGCAAGCCATTCCCTCGTATGGTCCCTATGGGATGGAGCTCCCGAAAGAAGGTGGGTGGCAGTTTATGAAAACTGAAATCCATATGCTCACCCACATCTTTTGTTATCTCCCACAGTACCGTGCGCCAATTCTTCGGTTTATGTTGTCCAATGGAGGATACTCCCTCCTGTGGCTAAATAATAAGCGAAGGTGGTTTCGTTTCTTTGTCAGAGATTCTTATGCATTCATACGCAATAAGGTATTCGGTCGAAGATAGTTCAGAGAGAGTGAAGAGTTAGGATGAGCGAAGAGAAGGGGCAAGGTATAGGTGCTCGATTGGGAAGATTGTTACTTCAAGTGGTAGTGCTTCCCGTGATTGGTTTGCTCGTAGCCGTCGCATTTCTTGAGGTAGGAATTCGAGCCTATCTCGCCCTGCGGCAACCCGCTCCAAGTTGGAGTGATCGACCGTCATTTTACTATGCGCATGAACTCATGCCGAGTTCTCAAGACTTTCCGCATTCACCTCAAAAGCCGGAAAATACTTTCCGGATAGCTGTTGTAGGAGATTCTTTCACCTTTGCACCCTACATGCAGTTCATAGATGCCTTCCCTGAGAAGCTTGAGCAGATGCTAAATCTCAACGACACTCAGATGAAAGGAGAGGTGATTAACTATGGTGTCCCGGCGTATTCTCTTTCTCATGAGATAGAGGTGGTGAAGCGCGCTCTTGCTGAAGATGCAGACCTCATAATTTTGCAGGTCACCCTAAATGATCCTGAGCTTAAACCGTATCGGCCAGTAGGAATTCAAACGAGCCTCCCGGATCGTTTCGGTGCCTATATTCCTCAAGGGAAACAGGCATCGCTGGTCAAGTATTGGAAGACGGCAGGGTTGGTTCTGGAGCGATTGCATAATAGGGCCGCGCAAGAGGCGTACGTAGACTATTTTCTCGATCTTTTCGAGAACCCAAAGAGCTGGGGGGTGTATGAGAAGAGTCTTAAGAAGATCGTTCGTGCTTGCCGGCGTCACGGAGACACCCCGATCGTTGCCTTTGTTTTTCCTCTTTTTGGCTTGCCCCTTGACGAGAACTACCCTTTCTGGGGAATTCACGAAAAAGTGGCCAAGCTATTCGAAGCAGAAGGGGTCCCTTCTCACGACCTTCAAGAGATTTATCGGGATATACCACTCAGCCGCTTACAAGTTATTCCGAATGTAGATCGTCATCCGAATGAGATTGCTCACCGAATGGCGGCCGAAGAGATGTACCGTTGGCTGGAGGAGCACGGCAGGATACCCGAAGAACTCCGTATTCGTACGCGGTACAAGGATCGGACGAGTATCGAACCGACTCCGTTAGGCGACACTGGAGAGTAATTGGTGGGATTGGAGTTAGTGATCAGCAGAAATGCTTCTCAGCTCGTTTCTTTCGGCCTCGCGCTAATTGTTTTTGCTGCCGTTTCTGGAAATACCTATCTTTGGGATGGGCAAGGCGCTGCTATTTGGAATTCCGCAAGTTGGATAGGAGGAATCGGGGCACTTATATTGTTGTTTCCGGTTATTGTAACGAGAAAGCTCCCCAAAACACTGGATGCGCGTGTCTTTGCGCTCTTCCTTATTCCGCTTTTCTTCACTGATTGGCTCTGCCGGCAGTATAATTTGCTCCAAGGCCCTCCCATCCGAGGAGAAATTCTGCTCTTCGCGTTCTTTACCGGCCTAATGTTTCGAGCGCGGGTGCGATTCACACCGTACCTTCGCGGGATCACGGTTTTTCTCTTACTCGTAGTTTTGGCAGGTAGTTTTTTCTACGCCTCTCACGGAAGAATTATCTTCTCGGATGATCACCCAGTATTCCAGATGAGACTCCAGTACTTAAAGGATAATTTCCCGTTCATCCCCTTCTTCTCGCCACTTTGGAATGGAGGAATAGATGCGAGGGATTTCTTTGCCACGGGATCGCTCAATTTCTTCTTTGTGTTTTCCCCGCTTATTTATGCCTTCCCCTTGCAGCAGAGCTACAACTTTCTTGTGGCGCTTCTTCTCTTCCTCTTCTTCCCTGGGTGTATGTACGGTGCTGCAAGAATTGCACGACTCCGTCACCCCGCCCCGTATATTGCCGCGATTCTCGCGGTTACGGTGAGCCTGTTTTGGTATCGATGGGCACTGAAGTACGGGACGATGGGGTTCATCACATCTGTGTCGCTTCTCCCTATAAACGTAGCGATTCTTGGGATAGTCCTATCCCCCAAGAGAGAGCTCTCACCCGGGCTCGCTGTCCTCTCCGTATTTTCAGTAACATTCTCTCTATTTTGGAGTTTGAGTGGGTTTGCATTTATTCCCGGAATCCTTCTCGCGCTTCTGCTGTTTCGAAGGGTTCTGCATAAGAAATTTTCAGTCCTAATTGTTATTGCTCTCCTTGCCATTAATATCCCCTGGATTGGAATGTTTCTTAAGGTTTCAAATGTTTTTAACTTCGTACAGGCTGAAAGCTTAACAACGGCTCGCCACATTCCAACCCCCGAGGCGAAGCCTCTTGAAGGTGAGCAGAAGTTGTTCCGGCATAAAAAGGGCGGATTCGATCTCGCGAAATCGATTAAGAAGTTTCAAGAAAATGCACGGGCAGCAAATCCGCTAATTCTCTTTTTGCTCATTCCGGGGCTCTTCATGCTGAGACCTGGTACGCGCCTTGCGTTCGGTGCCACCTGTTTCTGGTTGGGAAGTGTTGGCGCGGTACTCATACCGGTTAAACCGCAGCTTGAGCTCGATAGGATGCTGCTCATCATGTTTGTGTTGTCGTGCATTCCTGTTGCCGAGTGCATTCGAAGACTCTATCTCACACAAAGACTTCGACCGTCGCTTCTCTCGACTGTTGCTGCTGTTACTGTCGGGGGATACTTTTTTGCTGCACCGTTTTCTGTAGCTGGAGTGCTCGGAAATAGATCGGTTGAACAATATTATTTTGCCAATGATGAAGTGCAGATGCTTGCCAATGCGATTGAGCGCTTTGGAGGAAGCGGAAGAGTGTTGTTTTCCGGATTTGTTCTTCATGAGCTTAGTCAGGGGCACCTGGCCCCACTCGTCTTTCAGACTTCCAAGCAGCTGATGGCCTCCAGTCATGTACATGACAAATGGCAGTACCGTCAGATCATTCCTGCTGAGTATATGGAGAAGAAGCGGGAAGGGATTATCGAGTACCTCGACCTCTATAATGTGACCGCTGTTGTTGCGCACGAGAAGCCCTGGAGAGATTTCTTCCTCAAGCATCCTGGGATGTTCGAACCTGTTTGGCGGGGGCCAACATTCGAAATTTTTCAGAGGAAAGGCATTACCCCATCTTACTTTCTCGAAGGAGAGGGGAGTATCCTCTCGATTGAAGGGAATAAGGTAGTTTTCTCTCTTCAGTCGAACGATGCTGTATTGAAGTTTAACTATTTTCCGTTTCTTGAAGTGCAGGGATGTGTCCTTTCGAAGGAAGATATATCAGAGAGTGTTCATCTTGTCCGCTTGAGTGGATGTCCGACTGATATTCCGCTCACCCTTCACTCAGTAGACCCGCTAACAAGGCTATTCTTCAGGTAGAAAATGTAATGGAGAGTAGTCAGCATAGCGCACAGAAATTTATCCCTCTTATTCTCACCATTGCTCTTTTGGGATTCGCATTTTCACTGAGTATAGGTGAAGCAAATCTCTTTTCTCCCTCAGATGGTAAAGCGCTTCTCGTTTCGCACCTTTACCACAATGCGTTCTTCCCGTTTCAGGGGGAACCTATCTTGAGTTTCCTCGGAATGAAGACGGAGATGTGGTGGACCTTTCTTGTGCTCTTTTCTGTTGGATGTGTTGCTCTTCGCGCGCAACTTTTTCCGGAGGAGGAGAAAGTTACGCAGATTGGTATGGGCTCTGCTATGGGGGTGGGGATAGCTATCATCTTTCGAGATGAAACTATCTTATTGCATTCAGTGTTGTGGCTTCCCTATCTCTTCGCTTGTGGACTTCGGGTCTACAGCCCGGAAAAATCATTCGGCTCTCTAGGACAGTGGATATGGATAGGGTTATTGGCACTTTTCTCCTGGAGGCTTTCCAACGCTGCCGGTGTTTGTGCCGCTCCTTTTGCTGTATTGGCTGCTTTATTTCTTGTATGGATTCGACCAGGGCACCGCTCTCTCCTTCCGATTTTTGCTGTGGTGCTCCCTGCAGTAGCGGTATTGCTAGCGTTTCCAGAACCTCCATGGCCACACTATCCTCCCTTTGCTCAAATCATTCGAAATCTTGAGGCAAGTGAAATTATTCGGCCCCTGATCGGTTTTGCTCCGGGGTTGCCTTGTGTTGATCGTTCAGCAGTTTTTACATTAACGGCCTTGCCAGCGCTTTTACTTTTTTTGCTCTCTCTCATCTCCTGCATCATTGATAGAGAGCGATTGAGATCTGTTGCTGGTGGCTTTTCATTATTTCTCACCGGTGCGGTGTTGATAGATGTCTGGCTTCCGTATGGAGCGAGAATTATTGGTCCGCTTGCTACATTTGAGAGAATTCTGCCACTAGCCGGGCTCTTTCCTCTCGCTACAGTTGCTGTTCCGGTTTCCTTGATTTTTCTTCTTTCTCGCGCACCGTGCCTGTCGGGGAGTCTTTGCACACTCCTTGTTGTGCTTGGGTCCTTCTTTGCTCCCAAGCCATTATCTCTTGATGCTACACGGATTCCTTATGCGAGCCCCTCAGCGGAACTCTATAGCGTTTACGGCGAGGCGCAGTTGTCCCACATGAAAGAAGCGCTTGTCAGTAGCGTTGAGAGTCCAGCGGAGTACGTATTGCAAGCTACCGCATCGCGGCATGAAGAGCAGTTACACTTTCTCTTCGATGGAGTATTGAAGAGTCGGTGGGGTGTTCCCGCCGATGAACGTTCTAGAGAAGATTTTGTCTCTGTCCAATTAAAAGAATCAAAGAGCATTTCGGGAGTAGTGCTAGAGCTTGGACCGTATCAAACGGATTTCCCAAAGGGACTTCGAGTACGCACTTCCGAGAACTGTGAGTTGCCATCTGAAAATTGGGAGATTGCTATAGAAGAGACCCCTTGGGTTGGGAATGTTGGATTTACCAAAGAAGGTGCTCCTTATTGGTTGAATACTCAGGAGATACGACTCGTGTTTACAGAGGAGAAGATGGTTCGCTGTTTTCAAATTGAGCTGACAAAGCCCCAAAAGTTTTTTGACTGGTCAATTGGTGAGCTACGACTGCTCATCAGCGAGTAAGAAGAAAGAACATCTCAGGCGGAGAAAAACATTACGATTTCCCAAAGGAACAAGAGACCAGGGGTGAAGTTGCGTTAGCAACAGCTCCCCTGGTCTCTTGAATCTACCGCGCTGCGCTGCTCTTCGACCGTCCAGCTACTACTCGCTAGCGACCGATCACCCTGAAGCGAATACGCTCGGAATCCTGCAGGGGCTCACCGTTCGGGAGCTGACCAGCAGGATTGAGAACCCGTGCTTGCGCAAAGGCCTCGAAGAACAGGACTTCCTGAGGGGCGGGGACAGGAAGGTTCCAGAGGGCAGCGCCGAGGGAGTACGGGACTTCCTCTTCGGTGCCGGTCTGGAGATCCTTGATCCACACCTTCAGGTTCTGGTAGGTCCAACCGTTCGGGGGCTCGCAGACGACGAAGTCTTGGAGTCCGGCCGAGCTGCTGTCCACGTAGATGTCCTGAAATCCTTCCGTCGCGTACGAGTTCGGGACGAAGGAGACGAGCGGCAGACGTTCCGGTCCGACGCGAACGAGAGTCGGTCGGGAATACCGTCCGATGCCGTTTCGCGCCACCAAGATCACCGACCAGTTGGGATCGGGATCAAGGAGGAACTCGCCGTAGCCGTTCACCTCTTGCGACCGGTACCACCGCGGAGCTCCACCGAGGAGAGCGGGCTGAGCGGAAGATCCGACCCAGTCCAACTCTTCCATCCCGGTAGAAGTTGCCCGGAAGTGGTGTACCTCGCCGCCGCCGGAGACTGGGAGTCTGGAGTGCGCGTCGTAGACCGTGCGGAACTCCGACTGACTCACTCCTGCCAAAGTACGGATGTACTTGTGGCCGAAGAGATCCAGGTCTTCGGGGAAGAGGTAGATGGTCGTCGTCACGTACCAACCTTCGATCGACGTGAACGTGACCGTCCATGTCATCTCGTTGGTGTTCGGGTCGGTGTCAAACAACTCTTCCTCTGTGAGGCCGAGCTGTCCTGGACGCATCGGGTCGAACGGGGCGTACGGCGCGAACCGAACGCACTGGTTCACTCCGAGCGTGTACTTGAACATCAACGGGTCTGCTCCGTTGGTGCCGTGGTACTGCTGGAACTTGATCTCACCGGCGACGTGGTTCTCACCGTCGTAGCCAGCGAAATCCATCCACCCTTGCGGGAGGAGGATGTTGCCACCGTCTTCGAACGTGGCTTCCGCGAACGGATCGTTCACAGCCACCTGAGCGCCTTGCGGCGGGTGGTTGCCGGGAGGCGTGCTGCTACCGTGGTGACGGGCGCAGCCAGCGCTCAGCGCGAGAAACGCGCAGAGCACGAACATCTTGAGAGTGTTCATGTTTTGGGAAACAAACGGGGGTGTCTCTAGCAACGGAAGTGTTGCGTTGAGACGGGGAACCCTCGGGCCAACCGTAGGCCTGAGATGTGAGCAAGAGGTGGTAACGAAGTTGAGTTACCCTCGGTTCCTCACATCCCAGGTCTTTCTTCTTCTACTCGTAACCAGATTGCCGTCGAGCATCCGGGAGCGAATAAGACACTACGCCAAGCGAAATATGCTACCTGAACCGACTTCGCTCTTAATGGTAGTGGACCGGAAAGTCCTAAGAAAATTTAATTTCTTCCCAAAAACTAAGTGAAATTGATGGGATATTTCCATTCCCATGCCCGGTGAAAGAGGACCGGTTGAGGCGAGAATTACTTTGGACCGCATATTTACTAGTAATTAAAGAAGTCTTATGGCGCTTCTCGAAAGTTATTGCCGCGAAGC